>JBNMOX010000329.1:0-3002 GCA_051275835.1 Patiriisocius sp. | reverse complement strand
CTTAGTAAGTAGTTGTAGCAGTAAAAAATTAAAAAAAACGTATGGAAAGTGTACAAGCAACAAAACAGCGATTTGGAATTATTGGAAATGATCCAAAGCTCAATCGTGCTATAGAAAAAGCAATTCAAGTTGCACCTACAGACATTTCAGTACTCGTTACTGGTGAGAGTGGTGTTGGAAAAGAAAGTGTTCCAAAAATCATACATGCACTCTCCCATAGAAAACATGGCAAATACATTGCGGTAAACTGTGGTGCAATTCCTGAAGGAACCATTGACAGCGAACTATTTGGACATGAAAAAGGAGCCTTCACAGGAGCCACTGGGTCACGAAGTGGCTATTTTGAAGTTGCAGATGGCGGTACTATTTTTCTAGATGAAGTTGGGGAGCTCCCCTTACCTACTCAAGTGCGTTTATTGCGGGTTCTTGAAAATGGCGAATTTTTAAAAGTTGGATCTTCTAAAATACAAAAAACAGATGTTCGTATTGTAGCTGCTACCAATGTGAAAATGGTTGAAGCTATAGAAAAAGGAAGGTTTAGAGAAGATTTATTCTATCGCTTAAGCACCGTAGACATAAACCTTCCTCCATTACGTGAACGCTCTGAAGACATCCATTTATTGTTTCGGAAATTTGCTAGCGATTTTGCCCAGAAATATAAAATGCCAACAGTACGCCTTGATGATAGTGCAATACAATTATTATTAAACTATCGCTGGAGCGGAAATATTAGACAACTGCGCAACGTTGCAGAACAAATATCTGTACTAGAACAACAACGTGAAATTGATGACAACAAACTCCGTCAATACTTACCAAACATGTCTAGTAATTTACCCGCCGTTATTAACAACAAGAAAGCCGAAGGGGACTTTAGTAACGAAAGAGAAATACTCTATAAAGTTTTATTTGACATGCAACGGGATGTAAATGATCTCAAGAAGCTCACGATGGAACTCATGAAAAATGGTAATGTGAATAAAGTACAAGAAGAAAACTCTAGTCTGATTAACAAAATTTATAATGAAGATCAAAACCACGAAGCTGTACTTGCGGCTATTGTAGAAGAAGATCACAACCCCACTACAAATAATCCTACCGCACACAACATTGAGGTTCTTGATATGCCAAATACCGATAAGGAGGTAAGAAAAGGAAATTATGATTTTGCTGAAGAAGTAGAAGAAGAAGAAAGTTTATCGCTACAAGAAAAAGAGTTAGAGCTCATCAAAAAATCACTTGAAAAATATGACGGAAAACGTAAAGATGCCGCAGATGAACTAGGTATTTCCGAACGTACGCTATACCGTAAAATCAAACAATATAATTTGTAATGTAAAATAGTATCTTTGGATACCTAAAACAACCGCAAACCACACCTATTTCAGAAATTATTCTATGTTAAAAAAAATTTCATCCCTTTTTATTTTTTTAATCCTCAGTTTTGCCATAACAGGCTGTGGTGCATATTCATTTACAGGAGCAGATATTGATTATAGTAAAACCAAATCATTTCAAGTAAATTACTTTCAGAACAATGCTGCGGTTGTGGAGCCTGGAATTGAAAGAACGTTTACACAACAGCTACAAGATATCTTGTTAAACCAAACAAGTTTAGATTTGGTTAACAGCAATGGAGATCTCACCTATGAAGGTGAAATTACAGAATACTACATCGCTCCAATTACTGCAACTTCTCAAAATACAGCAGCTGAAAATAGATTGACAATAAGCGTTAACGTACGTTTCTTTAATAAGAATAGTGAAGAAAAAGGATTTGAGCAACGCTTTTCATTTTATAAAGATTACTCAGGTACAGCCTTACTTTCTGGATCTCAATTAGATGATGCTCTAAATGAAATATTTGAGCGCATAACACAAGACATCTTTAACAAATCACTCGCAAACTGGTAATACTTTGAACACGCAAACTTACACCTCATTATTGGCAGCTCCTCAGCAATTAACGAAGGAAGCCATTACTCATTTGGTAGAAGTTATAGATGCCTACCCCTATTTTCAAAGCGCAAGAGCTTTATGGCTTAAAGGCTTAAAAAACGAAGATAGTTTTAGGTATAATGATAGTCTTAAAGTAACCGCAGCACACACAACCAATAGAGATATTCTGTTTGAGTTTATCACATCAGAATCGTTTGATCAACATCAAATTTCACAGCAAATTCTAAGCAACGATGCTACTATTGGTGATTATGATATAGAAATTGCTGAAGACCTCTCCCATACCATTTCTCAAGAACAAGCACAAGAAACAGAAGAAGAGTTGAAAAAAGCGGAAGCCATTCTCAATCCTAATTTATTTGAAAAGAAAATTGAAGGCGTCAAGCACATGATTGCTACTTCAGAAGCCCTATCAAAAAAGGAAATTACTTCAGAAAAGGATTCGGGAGCCACTCCAACAGAAAGCAACAAACAGGCAGCTAATATTTCAGAAAGTATAAAAAAATCTCCTTCAGAAATATTAGAAATTGACACCCCATTATCTTTTTCAAAACAAGATTCACATTCGTTTAGCGAATGGTTGCAATTAACCACTGCAACTCCTATTGTGCGAGAGGTGGTTAAAGACCCTACCCTAGAAATCGCCCAAAAAGAGAAAGAACACAAGTATCAATTGATTGAAAAATTCATAAACGAAAAGCCAAAAATTAAACCTGCATCAAATAAAACACCACAAAAAAACCTAGCGATAGATTACACTAAATCTTCAGACTCCTTGATGACAGAGACTTTAGCAAAGGTATACTTACAACAGAAGAACTATAAAAAGGCAATTCAAGCTTATAAAATATTAATTTTGAAAAATCCCGAAAAAAGTGGTTTCTTTGCAGACCAAATTCGAGCAGTAAAAAAACTGATAAACATAGAAGAATCATGAGTACGTTTACAATATTTTTAATTTTAATCATTTTCGTAGCATTTTTGCTAATAGTAGTCATCATGGTACAAAACCCTAAAGGGGGAGGATTATCTTCTTCTTTTGG
>JBNMOX010000328.1:0-3002 GCA_051275835.1 Patiriisocius sp. | reverse complement strand
TCAAAAAAGCAAGTCAGAATCAAACCGGTATATTATTATGAGCGGCGATATAGATTCACGCAATAGCGATGCTAGTGATTTTAGCAAAGACGCTCCTGGAGCAAATGACAATGCTAGTGGTATGGCTGGTGCTATAGAAGCTGCTAGAGCCTTAAGTGCCTATCCATTTGATGCCAATATTGTATACCTAGGTTTAAGTGGTGAAGAACAAGGTTTGTTTGGTGGTGCTGGCTTTGCAGCCTATGCCAAAGAAAATAATTGGGATATCATTGGGGTACTTAATAATGATATGATCGGAAATATTAAAGGTGTGGATGGTGTGATAAGCAATGTAGACTTTAGAATTTTTTCGGAGCCTGTACCTCCTACCGAAACAGAAAAACAACGTACAATGAGGCGGTTTTACGGGGGTGAAGTAGATGGTATTTCAAGACAATTGGCGCGTTATGTCCATAAAACGACCAAAACCTATATGCCAGAAATGAATCCTATGATGATCTATAGACTCGACCGTTTTGGCCGTGGAGGACATCACAGACCCTTTAATGATTTAGGCTATGCCGGAATACGAATCATGGAAGCCCATGAAAATTATACGCAACAACACCAAGACATTCGCACAGAAAATGGGATTGAATATGGCGACAGACTAAAATTTGTAAATTTTAACTACGCCAAAAAGTTAACGGCTGTAAATGCTATTGCGATGGCTAGTCTTGCTTGGGCTCCAGCGCCTCCATCTGAAGTTGCAATTGGCGGTATTGTTGCACCCGCTGCAAAGTTTAAATGGAAAAAAAGTAAAGATGCTATAGGCTATAAAATTTACTGGAGAGACACGACATCTCCAACCTGGGACTATAGTAGATTTGTAGGAGATGTTGACGCATTTTTACTAGAAGGAATTGTTATTGATAATTACTTCTTTGGCATTGCAGCCGTTGGAAAAGAGGGTCATGAAAGTGTGGTGGTTTTTCCTAGTGCTACTTTTAGATAAAAAAAAGAAATCAAGTTCCAAATCACAAAAACCAAATTTCAATATTAACTGCAAGAGTTCAGAACAGCCATATCACTTAGAAGTGCTAAAGAACAGAAAAAAAACATAAGGATACAAGGGCCAACGAATGGTATTTTTGATAGGTATCTTCCTTTTGAGATTTGTTTTTTTTTTAATTTATTAGTTGAAATTTAAAATTTGAAATTTTGTATTTTGTAGATTATTACAAAAACCCTTATGAGAAACCTATTACTATTAATCCTTAGCCTAAGCATGTGTGCTAATGTGTGTGCTCAAGAACAATTCACACAAGCAGATGAACGTAGAGGCTCCATTACCGAAGAACGCGCTTGGTGGGATCTTCAACATTATAAAATAGAAGTAGAAGTACTTCCGGAAAAAAAAGCACTCAAAGGAACCAATACCATTACTTATAAAGTTTCAGAAGGAGAAAAAGTAATGCAAATAGACTTGCAAGCGCCTATGAAAATTGATAAGGTGTCTCAAAATGGAAAGAAGCTCAAAGTGAAAAGCAAAGGAAATGCACATTTCATCAAATTAAAACAAAAGCAAATACCAGGTACAGAAAACACGCTTGTAATAGAATTTTCAGGAAACCCTATCGAAGCCAAAAATGCGCCTTGGGATGGCGGACTTGTCTGGAAAAAAGACAGCAACGGTACCCATTTTATTGCGAGTGCCAATCAAAGTATTGGTGCTAGTGTATGGTGGCCCGTTAAAGATCATCCTGCAGATGAACCAGACCAAGGAGTTGACCTGTACATCACGGCTCCAAAAGATCTAGTTGCTGTTGGTAATGGAAGACTCATCGAAGAAATAGACAACAATGAAACAAAAACTTGGCATTGGCAAGTAAGCAATCCCATTAATAGCTATGGGGTAAATATTAACCTGGGGGATTATGTTCATTTTTCAGAAACCTTTGAAGGCCTTAATGGAAACCTAGATATGAGTTATTGGGTCTTAAAGGATAATCTTGAAAAAGCCAAGATTCAATTTAAACAAGCGCCCATGATGATGCGTGCTTTTGAATATTGGTTTGGCCCCTACCCATTTTATGAAGACAGCTTTAAATTGGTAGAAGCACCCTATTTAGGTATGGAACATCAGAGTAGCGTTACCTATGGGAACAATTTTGAAAACGGATACCTAGGAAGAGATTTATCAGATACTGGTTGGGGATTACGCTTTGATTTTATTATCATCCACGAAGCAGGTCATGAGTGGTTTGCCAATAACATTACCAATAAAGATGTAGCAGATATGTGGATTCACGAAGGCTTTACAGCCTATTCAGAAAGCCTGTACCTCAACTATCACTTCAGTAAAGAAGCTGCCAGTGAATATGTTATTGGAACCAAAAGACTCATCCAGAATGACAGCCCTTTAATAGGAACGTATAACAAAAATAAAAGTGGTAGTGGTGACATGTACTACAAAGGCGCCAATATTTTACACACCATACGTCAACTTATTGAAGATGATGACAAATGGCGTGATATCCTACGCGGACTTAACAAAGACTTTTACCATCAAACGGTTACAAGCCAACAGGTAGAAGAATATATTTCAGAAAAAAGCGGGATCGATTTAACTCAATTTTGGAATCAATATTTACGGACAACCCTCATTCCCAAACTAGAATACAAATACAGCCTCAACCAACTCACCTATAGATATGTAGATATCGTAGAAGGATTTGACATGCCCGTACACCTTGAAATTAACGGAAAAGACAAATGGATACAGCCCACAGCAGACTGGCAAACCTTTGAAAATATTGGCGATATTAAAGATTGCTTCGTAAAGAAAGATTTTTTAGTTAACGCGCAATTGGTAGAATAACAATATCTTATATCCTTCTGAAATTTTAAAGACAGGCAGTTTTTCAAATAATAAAAAATACGTTTAAATTGAAAAACATACTTACTTTCTTATTCCTAAAAAACCAACCAAAGCAATTTGGTTACTAATGCAGTACATTATG
>JBNMOX010000327.1:0-3010 GCA_051275835.1 Patiriisocius sp. | reverse complement strand
ATGTAGATTTCTTTCTATATAGACTTACAACTATTTTTGCATAAGTACTAAATCCCACAACTTTTGGACTTGATCCGTTTCTTTTTTAAAAGACTTTTAAAATGGTCCCATCAAGTATTGGATTTAGTATGTAAGTAAGGTTCGTACATTACATTATTTGAGACAATTGGCATTGCGTGTTTACTAACTCTTGGATATCTTTTATGGGTTTTAAAATATCCTTGTAAGAGCATTTTTTGGATTTACTTAAGGTTTGAAATTTCAATTTTATTTTCAAATCATTGTTCAGCAATCTTTGCGCTTCCCGATAGCGTTGAAAAATCGTAAATGAATCAATACAATATTCACATAGTTCTTTATTTTGAGATTCTAGTTTGGCTAAAGTTTTACAACGCAATATAGTGTTAACCTTATTTCCAATTTGATGAGAAAGGATTTAGAGTCTTGATGCATCAATTAGAAGTATTAGTGCGCTCGCTTTTCAGTCGAACTGATTTTTATGAGCGCCAGCTAATTCTGCGATTAACTGTCTAGAAAAAATAGGAACGGGATTTAGCACAGCATTCTGTTCTAGATAGTTTAAGAATATTTCAAAAGAATTAATTGATTTGAAAATACTTTTAGAAACCTCATTTACTAACTCTTTGTCTCCATAGAGACAATTAAAGTCAAAAAACATAGTACACACCTTGATACTAGTTTTGGAAGGTGTTTGTATCTAGTTATTAAACTGAATCTTCCAGTCACTTAATGAAAGGGATCACTTTGGGCTACTGGCCATTATACCTACTGGACAATCTTCAAACCCTATGCTTTTTAATTTTTATGTAAGCTTTTCAGCAAAATTTAAGAGATAGGCACTTGTTAGCTCGTACCATTCTTCATATACTGTTTAATTTTTCAGCAATCTTTTAAGCAAGATTTAAGAAATAGACTTTTGTTGTCTCAGACGATTCTTTATTTACATCTAGAAAACCCATAGCGTTGTTCTGGTCTGCTATTATTAATTGCTCATTTCTGCCTTGGCTACCCAGCGCTAACCAAATAATCTTTTTTGAAGGTAAAAAAGTATTTAAATTAGATACAGGATTCTGTTTCCACCCTAAGGGTGTGGTAATCTATACTAGTTCAGAAACTGGGCCAAGGCTGTTAGGTCATAATGTTTTAATTTTCACTTTAGATGTTTTGTACGATACACCTCTTGGTAAAAAAAGGAAGTGCTTTAACGGTTTGAGCTGTTTTTCAATCTAGTAATTATTGAGAAAACTATTTATTTAGTGCCAACGGAACAATAAATATGGTGTAGAGTCACTTTTTATATTTTTTTAAAGCTGTTATAGCCAAACTATGGCACCATCCTGATGTAAGTTATTGAACAAAGAGTTTCGATGTAGTACGCGATACCAGAAACACACTTGGTTTTATCGTAAACACTTACCTTAGCGATCATAATTCTAAATTAACTTTAGAATATAAAAAAACGATTGGAGTCTTAGATTCTAATTTTACAGTATTTCAAGCGAGTTTTGATCTATAAAAAAACAAATAATTATGTCTGAAAAACAAAAAAATGCGGCGGCGTACTGGAAGGAAAACTTAAAGTACTTAGCTATTTTATTGTCAATTTGGTTTCTAGTCTCTTTTGGTTTTGGAATCTTACTGGTAGAGCAGTTAAACACTATTCGATTGGGTGGGTTCAAACTAGGGTTCTGGTTTGCACAACAGGGATCAATTTATGTATTTGTTATCCTCATATTCGTCTATATAAGGTTGATGAATAAGCTAGATAAAAAGTATGGTCTTGACGAATAAACAAATTTAAATAACAACACTCATTATGGGAATATTAACTTGGACCTGGATACTAGTAGGAATCACATTTGCATTGTACATAGGTATTGCAATTTGGGCTAGAGCAGGGTCCTCAAAAGAATTTTATGTAGCGGGTGGAGGAGTTCCACCAATTATTAACGGGATGGCAACAGCTGCCGATTGGATGTCTGCAGCATCATTTATATCGTTAGCAGGGATTGTGTCCTTTGGGGGGTATGACGGGTCCGTTTACTTGATGGGTTGGACCGGAGGATATGTACTATTAGCACTCTTACTCGCACCCTATTTAAGGAAGTTTGGAAAATTTACAGTACCAGATTTTATTGGAGATAGGTATTATTCCAATGTAGCGCGTATTGTTGCAGTCATTGCAGCTTTAATTGTTTCATTCACCTATGTTGCTGGTCAAATGAGAGGGGTAGGAATTGTATTTTCTAGATACTTAGAAGTAGAAATTGACACGGGTGTTTATATAGGGATGGCGATCGTACTTTTCTATGCTGTTTTAGGGGGGATGAAAGGGATTACCTATACGCAAGTAGCGCAATATTGTGTGCTTATTTTTGCATTTATGGTGCCAGCCATTTTCATCTCTATTGAAATGACAGGAAATTATATTCCACAATTAGGATTAGGTGGAGCTGGAGAGGATGGCGTGTATCTACTAGATAAACTCGATGGGTTACATCAAGAACTTGGTTTTAGTGAATACACAACTGGAAACAAATCTATGATAGATATTTTTGCCATTACACTCGCACTAATGGCTGGAACGGCTGGCTTACCTCATGTTATTGTTCGTTTCTTCACTGTGCCTCGGGTTAAAGATGCACGTAAATCTGCAGGATGGGCTTTATTGTTTATTGCCATCATGTATACAACGATTCCGGCCGTAGCAGTATTCGCGAGAGTTAATCTTATAGAAACCGTTAGTGAACAAGAATACGCAGATTTACCTGCTTGGTTTGGAAATTGGGAAAAAACGGAACTTTTAGGGTTTGACGATAAAAATGGAGATGGTGTTGTGCAGTACGTCGCAGAAAAGAAAACCAACGAATTATCAATAGATCAAGACATAATGGTATTAGCCAATCCAGAAATTGCTAAATTACCTAATTGGGTCGTTGCACTTGTAGGAGCAGGAGCATTGGCCGCCGCATTATCGACTGCTGCAGGA
>JBNMOX010000326.1:0-3021 GCA_051275835.1 Patiriisocius sp. | reverse complement strand
GTTTCTCTGAAATTTTTGCTACGATATCTGCTTTCGTCATGTGTTTCTTTTTTTAATGTAATTATTCAATTTTTTTCAAGGGGGCAAATATAAGAATTTTAAAATCAATAAATCAAAACGTAATGCATTAAAATATAAATACATAAAAGGTACTTTTGTGATATGACAGATACTTTGAATTTTTTCGCTAAAAAACTCATTGATTGGTACTTAGAGAATAAACGTGATCTTCCGTGGCGTGGGACTCAAGATCCATATCATATTTGGTTATCTGAAATTATTCTTCAGCAAACACGAGTTGCGCAAGGAACCCCTTACTATTTTGCTTTTATTGAAGCATTTCCAGAGATTAATTTGCTTGCAAATGCGCCGCAAGAACAAGTACTTAAATTGTGGCAAGGTTTGGGGTATTATTCGCGTGCAAGAAACTTACATGCAGCTGCACAATATGTGGCAAATGATTTACAAGGAGAATTTCCATCAACTTATAAAGGGCTTATAGCGCTTAAAGGTGTAGGAGATTATACCGCTAGTGCTATTGGATCCATCTGCTTTGACCTGCCTACAGCAGTAGTAGACGGCAACGTATATCGAGTTTTGTCTCGTTTGTTTGGAATTACTACCCCTATAAATAGCACCAAAGGAATCAAGGAATTTAAAGTTTTGGCACAGCAACTTATTGATGTGACACAACCTGGCACCTACAATCAAGCCATTATGGAATTTGGAGCACGCTATTGTGTGCCTCAAAATCCAAATTGCGCTACATGTATTTTTCAAGACAGGTGCGATGCATTTAAAAATATGCAAGTGCGGGTTTTGCCTGTAAAATTAAAAAGCTTAAAAGTTAAAAAGAGGTATTTTAATTATATCGTGTTGCTCTCTGAGGATAATCAAACCATCTTGCAACAACGTACTCAAAAAGGAATTTGGCAGCAATTGTATGAGTTTCCGTTAGTAGAAACTCAAATGGAGGTTATGGAGTTGGATTTGCGTAGTGAAGAAGCCTTTAATGATATTTCAGAAAAGTATGCTATACAGGAACTTACTTTGTATCAAGAAAGATCAGTCATACATAAGCTGTCCCACCAACACCTTTATACACGATTTTGGATTGCAAAAGCTAGCGGAAAACTAAACAAAGGTATTGCTCTTGAGGCAATTCCTGAATTTGCAGTGCCCGTGTTGATAAGTAACTTTATTTCAGAGTTTGCTGCCTTCAATTAAATTGTTTTTTTAAGTATATTTAATTTTCAAAAAGTACCTTTGTATACTAAAATTTCAGAACACATGAGCGGCACGGTAAATAAAGTAATGTTGATAGGGCATACAGGAGATGAAGTGAAAATGCATTATTTTGATGGTGGAAATAGCATTGGGCGTTTTCCGTTGGCTACCAATGAAACATATACCAATCGAACTACCGGAGAGCGTGTAAATAATACAGAGTGGCACAATATAGTAGTGCGTAACAAAGCTGCCGAAATTTGCGAAAAATACTTAAAAAAAGGGGACAAGGTCTATATTGAAGGACGTCTTAAAACACGTAAGTGGCAAGATGAAAAAGGACTGGATCGCTACAGCACAGAAATACAATGCACAGATTTCACCTTTTTAACACCTAAGGCGGAAGGTGGTATGCCGTCGCAGCCGCAAGAAGCAGCTACACCGGCTAACCAAGGATCAACGCCAGTACAACCGCTACAACCTCAAGAAGAAGTGGGCGATTTACCCTTCTAATAGAAACCAATACACCCACTGTGGATATAGAGCCTCCTAGTCTTTTATTTTTTACCCTTATCGATGTTACCCATTTTGTAAGCATTATAATCTTACTTGTTCTATTACTGTGTTCTGCCTTGATTTCTGGTGCAGAAGTAGCTTTTTTCTCTTTAACTCCAACTGTCCTAAAAGAGGAGGATAACAAGGGAAATTCTAGAAAAATAAAAATTGTTTGTCAATTATTGGAAAACCCCAAGAAATTATTAGCGACCATTTTAGTGGCAAATAACTTTATTAATATTGCTATAGTTTTACTATTTGATGCTTTAGGACAAGTATGGTTTGCAAACTTAAACCAGGTGTATTTTGGCATTAATATTCGGTTTATAGTAGAAGTTGGGGTGGTTACTTTCTTGATTTTACTTTTTGGCGAAATTTTACCCAAAATATATGCAAGTCGTAATAGTGTTCAATTTGCAAGCTTTATGGCATTTCCCTTAAAAGTATTGGACCTGTTGTTTGCTCCACTAAGTATTCCTATGAGAGCTATTACCATTAGAATTCAAAAACGCTTTGGGAAACAGAAGTCTACTATTTCTGTAGATCAGCTATCACAAGCCCTAGAGCTCACAGACGAAAAGGATACCACCACAGAAGAGCAAAAAATATTACAGGGTATTGTTACTTTTGGAAATACCGACACCAAACAGGTCATGAAAAACAGGATGGATATTTTTGCCCTGAATGAAGCGCTGTCATATGAAGAAATTTTACCAGATATTACTGAACACGGCTACTCACGTATTCCCGTGTATAGAGATAATGTAGACACTATAATAGGTATTTTATATGTTAAAGATTTAATACCACATATAGACAGTAAAAACCTAGATTGGACTGCATTAATACGCAAACCTTATTTTGTTCCAGAAAATAAAAAGCTGGATGATTTATTAAATGAGTTCAAAAAAATGAAAACGCACTTGGCTATTGTAGTAGACGAGTATGGAGGTACTAGCGGACTTATTTCTTTAGAAGATATCATAGAAGAAATAGTAGGTGAGATTAGTGATGAGTTTGATGATGAAGATTTGGTGTTTTCTAAACTAGATGAAAATAATTATGTATTTGAAGGAAAAACAGCCTTAAAGGATTTTTATAAAGTAATAGCACTGGAGGAAGTTGCAATTTTTGAAGACCATAAAGGCGAAGCAGAAACCTTGGCTGGATTTTTATTAGAGATATCTAAAGGCTTTCCAAAAAAGAATGAAAAAATAACATACCATAACTATACGTTTA
>JBNMOX010000325.1:0-3029 GCA_051275835.1 Patiriisocius sp. | reverse complement strand
TATTTTATCCTTACTAACACTTTCACTTTATAAAAACAATAATTTAAGAGCCAAAGCAAATAACCTGCTCCAAGATAAGAATACAGAACTGCAATTGGCAAAAGAAAAAGCAGAAAAAGCATCTTTAGCAAAAGCACAGTTTTTATCAACAATAACCCACGAACTTAGAACACCGCTGTATGCCGTAACGGGTCTTACCCATTTATTGATGGAAGAAAACCCTAAAAAACATCAAGAGGAACACCTAAATTCACTTAAGTTTTCTGGAGAATATCTGCTTTCACTTATTAATAACATCCTAGATCTTAATAAACTTGAAGCCAATAAAGTTGAAGTGGAAAAAACAACATTTGACCTCAAGAAAAGAATCAATGATGTGCTAGTAGCATTAAAGAAATCTGCAGACGACAAACAGACCGTACTTAAATTTGAGTATGATGATAGTATCCCAGAAAAACTATCTGGTGATCCATTAAAATTGTCTCAAATTTTAATCAACCTCATTGGAAACTCTGTTAAGTTTACACAAAATGGTGAAGTGGTGGTACGCGTAAGAAAAATTGACCAACACAACCGTAGCATAAAACTTAATTTTGAAATTCAAGATAATGGAGTAGGTATTTCAAAGAAAAAACAAAAAACTATTTTTGAAACCTTCTCCCAAGGATCTCTTCAAATTAATAGAAAATTTGGAGGTACTGGCTTAGGACTTTCTATTGTAAAGAACTTATTAGAGTTAATGAATAGTAAAATTCAATTAGAAAGTCAGTTGGGTGAAGGATCAAAGTTCTGGTTTAACCTTAATGTCGAAGTTTCTGAAGAGTCTGTAGTACCAGAAATAGGAGATACTCCAAAGAATTTAATAGATTACAGTTACCTAGAAGGTAAAAAAGTTTTGGTTGTTGAGGACAACAAAATCAACCAAATGATTACCAAAAAAATCTTAGAGAAAAATAAGATGGTATGTCAAGTAGCAGACAATGGAACTGATGCTGTACAATTGGTTGAAGAAAATAGGTTTGACGTGGTGTTAATGGATATACACATGCCAGGAATAAGCGGTATAGAGGCAACACAAAAAATACGTGGCTTTAACAAAGACATTCCTATAATAGCACTTACTGCTGTCACTATAGATGAAAATCTAGATGAATTTTACAGGGCTGGTTTTAATGAAATCATACCCAAGCCATTTAAGCCTGAAGAATTTTTTGAAAAAATATTCAACACCATTAGTCTAAACACTATAGACAATTAGTCTAGTGATCCTTTCAAAGATTTTATAGCCCCAACGATTGTATCCTTAAAAAAAGTTTCTTGTTTATTTAAGATTATGGTCTTAATTGGCAAATAATATATAGCGTATTTCCCTAGCGGAACATGCAAACGCATATAATCTTTCTCTGTTGTAAGAATTAATTCTTCTTTTTGCAGTGTTGAAATTTCCCCTTCAGAAAAATGGTGATGATCTCCATATTTTTTATGGCTAAAAGAAAATCCTTGTTCTTTTAAAAATGATACCAAAGGATTCGGATTAGCAATACCTGTCACTAAGGTAAATTGCTTGCCTTTTAAATATCCTAAAGGCAAGGTTTCGTTTATACCTGTAATTGTATCTGCATATCCAATTTTTGAAAAGTATACTTTTTGATGTGGCAAAAGTTGTAACAAATACTGAATCTCTTGCAATCTAGCATAGGGAACCTTATCTGGACATTTTGTTATAACAATAACATCTGCTCGTTGAGCACCATTTCTAGATTCACGCAAATTACCCGCTGGAAGAAAATAATCTTCATAAAATAAATCATCAAAAGGTGTCAATAATATATTAAAACCTGCCCGCACTTTTCGGTGTTGAAAAGCATCATCTAATAAAATAACATCGGCCTTAGGTAGCAAGGTTTCAATACCAGAGCGTCTATCTTCACAAACCGCTACCGCCACTTCTGGAAACTTTTGTTTAAACTGTAAGGGTTCATCTCCAGTTTGAGAAGCCAACTGACTTACCTCTACTTCTAAATAGCCACTTGTTTTACGCTTATATCCCCTACTTAACACTGCAAGTTCAAAACTATCTTTTAAGAGTGTGATAAGTAATTCAATCATAGGTGACTTACCTGTACCTCCTACCGACAAGTTTCCTACACATATTACAGGTTTCCGATAAGAGGTACTCTTAAAACCAAACCATTGTTTATCATATAGAAAATTGCGCGCTGTGACAATACAACCATAGACAATAGCAAAAGGAAATAATAATTTTCTGAGGCGCTTCATAGAACGAAAGTAATAATATGTTTGCTAATTGCTTCTGAAATTTTCAAGTTTCAGAAAAAAGGGATCGATATTTCAACTCAGTTTCTAGTATATTTACGAATTGATGCTTGAAAGATGATGGATGTCGGAAACAATAAAGACAAATTAAAAAATAAAAAGACCTACTAATCTACCATTGGGAGTGTCATGAATTTGATGCTTGCAAAGCGTATAAATTTATGGTGAGGCTATTAATCTTTTTTAAACACCGCTATGAAGATCAAAGAAGTTATTACAATACTAGACCAATTTGCACCCTTAGCCTATGCTGAAGGTTTTGACAATACAGGTTTATTGGTAGGGGATTTTGAAGCCCCCCTTACAGGAATACTAGTAACACTAGACACTTTAGAGGCTGTAGTAGATGAAGCTATTAAAAATAAGTGCAACCTTATTGTGAGCTTCCACCCTATTGTTTTTAATGGACTCAAAAAAATAACAGGAGCTACGTATGTAGAACGTGTTGTACAAAAAGCCATTAAACATGACATTAATATTTTTGCTATACATACCGCCTTAGACAATAGTTTTGAAGGTGTTAATGCACAGATATGTAATGTGCTTGGATTGGTAAACAAGAAAATATTGATACCCCAAAAAAAAACGATTAAGAAACTAATTACCTATGCGCCACTGGAGGAAGTGGAAAGTATTAAAAATGCACTATTCAATGTTGGAGGGGGCAGTATTGGAAACTATGATGAGTGTAG
>JBNMOX010000324.1:0-3041 GCA_051275835.1 Patiriisocius sp. | reverse complement strand
TTTTATTCTTACTTATTGCCATGCGAGAGCTCACCAAAGATTTAGAAAATATTAAAGGAGATCTAGCTCAAAATTATAAAACCATACCCGTGGTGTACGGAGAAGTTTTGACCAAAAAAATGATCATGGCGCTTAGCATTGCTACTTTAGTGCCAACAGTGTTGTTACTTACAAGATTTCCAATAGGCTATATGTGCTACTATTTCTACGGAAGCATTCTAGCATTAGTGTTTTTTGATATTATTCTCTGGAAATCTGCTAAAAAATGGCACTATGTTACCCTACATAATATCCTGAAGTTTATTATTGTCGCAGGGGTGTTTAGTATTGTATTGATTAATGTAGACGTGGTATTGAGTCGGGTGTTTTAACAACAAACCTATGCTTCTTTTACTTTAGGCCATATCCAAGCTTGCCATACAATCATACCAAAAATAACAATCTCGCTGGCTTGAAAAAGCGCGTAAAATTGATACCATTCTGAGGAAATTGTATTAATTAATGAGATGAACGACATAATGGACCATAGCGAAGCCACTATAATGTTAATCCATTTGTTGATAATAGGCTTGAGGAAAACCGATAAAAACATCATACAGGATGGAATGATTAATATTAGAGAAAAAATAAGCAATAAGTTTGGTGTTAATGGTCCAACAGGGGTTTCAAGGTTTTGTGACATCTCTATAGATCTTGGTGTCATTCCATCAAAGAAATCGGCATAGATGTACAAAGACATTATAGAAGCCCAGAGTGCAGCCAATTTAATTTTTACAGCTACAGGTTTGTTTTCAAGCATGACGGTTTGGTTGTTAGTTAATAGTGTCTACTGCTAAAGACGTATTAACTTCTTTAATAGTTGCCTGATTGTTTGTTTTTTTAATAATGCTAAATCAGACTCTCCTAAAAAACCCCTAAATTAGCCTTATGCAAAAAGAGAAAAAAGAAAATTTACTGAATGTTGCGCTGGCACAAATAGCACCTGTTTGGCTAAATAAAGAAGCTACACTACACAGAATATATACACAAATTGAACTTGCAGCTTCCAAAGAAACAGAACTCATTGTTTTTGGTGAAGGGCTTTTGCCTGGCTACCCTTTTTGGTTGGCCTTAACAGGAGGAGCTGAATGGGAGACAAAAATCAACAAAGAACTCCACGCGCATTATGTGCGTAATGCAGTGACGATAGAAAACGGAGACTTAGACGAAGTGTGTGCCTTGGCAAAAAAACATCATATGGCTATGTATTTAGGTATTATAGAGCGTCCTTTAGACAGAGGAGGGCATAGTGTCTATGCCTCCTTGGTGTATGTCAATCAGGAGGGCGAGATACAATCTGTACATCGTAAGTTACAACCTACCTATGATGAGCGCCTGACTTGGGCACCTGGAGATGGAAATGGTTTGCAAGTACATGCACTCAAACAATTTACCGTAGGCGGACTTAACTGTTGGGAAAACTGGATGCCTTTACCCAGAGCAGCACTCTACGGACAAGGAGAAAACCTACACATTGCTGTGTGGCCAGGAAGTGATCATAATACTAAAGATATTACCCGTTTTATCGCCCGTGAATCTCGTAGTTATGTAATCTCGGTATCGGCTTTAATGTCAAAAAGTGATTTTCCCGAAAACAGCCCTCATTTTGCTAAAATTTTAGAAAAAAGTCCAGACATCCTAGCCAATGGAGGAAGCTGTATTGCAGGTCCAGATGGCGAGTGGATTCTAGAGCCAGACACACAAACAGATGGTAATATCTATCATGCCTTAGATTTTAATAGGGTCTATGAAGAACGTCAAAATTTTGATCCTGTAGGGCATTATTCGCGTCCAGATGTGACTAAGTTAATGGTCAATAGAGAACGACAATCTACGATAGATCTTGGGGAGTTTAAAATTTAATTACACTATGGTGAATGAGTTCCTTGAAACTTAATTTTCCCCTCACATTTAGCCCCTCTCTCGCTGAGAGGGGAGTTTATAATTAAACGTTGGCTATTAAACGAAGGCGGTTGATACTCTCCAGGCCTTGTTATTGTTCATTTAGCGTTATGTTTTTAGTAAGGCTTATTCTTTTTTTTCAATTTCGATTTCGATTTCGATTTCGTAATAATAGGTGTATCTTTGCGCCCAATTTAAAAACACCTGAATTTCAGGAAACTACATCATGGGCAGAAACGATAACAAAGGAAAAGGAGCTAAAAAAGGACAGGGTAAAAATGCCAAGTTTAAAAGTAATGATCGCAATGCAGCATCAAAGCCCAGAGAAGGAAAATCTAGAGATGGTGCAATAAAGGCAGAAGTGCTTACTCCAAAGCCAGCGAAGAAGAAGCAGGATATAGTGGACGGAATTCGTTTAAACAAGTATATATCAAACAGTGGTATTTGTTCTCGTAGAGAGGCAGATACGTATATCGCTACCGGTTTAGTTTCTGTAAATGGTAAGATAATCAATGAAATGGGCTATAAGGTGAAGCTAGAAGATGATGTGCGTTTTGATGGGCGTCGTCTTAATCCAGAACCTATGTCTTATGTGTTATTAAATAAACCCAAAGGATTTGCTACAACTACGAGTGATACTAAAGGGCATACTGTGATGGACTTGGTGGCCAATGCCTCTTCTGGGCGTATTACACCTATTGGTAGGTTAGGCCGAAATGCTACAGGCTTATTGTTTTTCACCAACGACGATAGACTCAAAGAAAAACTTAGTAAAAGGGGTATGGAGCGCTTGTTCCATGTAGAGTTGGATAAAAATCTAAAAGCAGCTGATATGAAGGAAATTTCAGAAGGAATTCAAATCGGACCAAAGAAAATTCAAATTGAAGAAATTAGCTATGTAGATAACAAACCTAAAAAAGAAGTTGGGTTAAAAATCAAACACATGGGGAACAGTGTGATTCGTGAAATCTTTGATCACTTAGGATATAACATCGTTCGTTTAGACTGTGTTACTTTAGCACATTTAACTAAAAAAGATCTTCCAAGAGGACGTTGGAAAACACTAACCAAAGAGGAGTTAGATTTGTTTTCAATGCTTT
>JBNMOX010000323.1:0-3045 GCA_051275835.1 Patiriisocius sp. | reverse complement strand
TCATGAAGTGATTTTATTTTCAAAGGTGTCACACATTATTTTTTCTATTAAGTAGGTATTTTTTGCTGCAGTTATTATTGCAGTATTCACAGTTTCAAACATTCTTACATATTCGAGATCTTGTATGTTATTTAATTTTTAAAGCTTTTTCACCTATTTATTCTTTATTATAATCTATAAAAAATAAATAAATAACACATCAAAAATACGCTTATATAGAATAATAATCAATTGTATTTAAAAAATTAAGTAATTTTTTCTAAATATATTATTGGTTCCTGTTTTTTAATCTGAAATATCTTCTAGTATTGTGTATTTTTACGAAAAATTTTCTAAATGAAATTAGACAACACAGACATGTCATTGCTTCGGTATCTGCAAGAAGATAGTAAACAAACCAATAAAGAATTATCTTCTAAGCTTAATTTATCTGTTACAGCAGTCTATGAACGTATCAAAAAGCTAGAGCGAAACGGGGTCATTAAAAAGTATGTTGCTTTGCTTGAGAAGCAACATTTAGATTTCGGTTTTATGGTATTTTGTCACGTTAAGCTATCACAACATACCGAAACCAATATAGCAAATTTTGAAGCTGAAGTATCGCAACTAGATGCGGTATTGGAATGTTTTCATGTAAGTGGAGAGTTTGATTATCTTTTAAAAGTTGTAGTGAAAGACATGGATGCCTTTAGATATTTCATGATTAATAAATTGACTTCTTTGAAGCATATTGGAAGTACGCAAAGCTCTTTTACCATTAGTGAAGTAAAGAACACGACCTCATTTACCGTATCATGAATAAAAAAAGCGCCTTAGCAGTAGAGTTTGTACTACTTTTTATATTACTTCCCATTGGTCTTGCTATCGATTTTTGGATTTGGATTAAAATTCCCTCAGTCGTTTTGGGCTTTGGCTATTTGTTGTATGTGCTTAAAGGGCTTGGAGCTCTCAAGTTTCAGATTAAAAAAGGGTTGCACTGGTCTTTATTTTGGAAGCGAACATTTGTAACTTTTTTAGGGATTTCCATACTAACAAGTTTATATGTTTGGTTCGTGCAACCAGAGGCCTTGTTCTATGTACCTTTAAACAATCCGCTACTGTTTGTGACCATATTATTTGTGTATAGTGTGTTTTCTGTGTGGCCCCAAGAAGTTATTTATAGAACTTTTTTCTTTGAGCGATATTCTAGCTTATTTCAAGACAAAAGAGTCTTGGTATTTGTAAATGCCATTGTGTTTTCATTAGCACATCTCTTTTTTAAAAATACCTTGGTGCTCATTTTTACTTTTGTAGGCGGACTTATTTTTGGGATGTCCTACCTCAAATTTAAAAGTACGACTATGGTAACCATAGAGCATGCTATTTATGGTAATTGGTTATTTACTATAGGTATGGGGCAGATGCTCGCTTTTCCTGGAATGGAAGCTTAAAAGAATATGCTTGCTATATGTTGATGTCTTTGGCGTCTATAAAAGAAAAATAATTTATGAAAAAAATACTACTTGTATTTATTGGCTTAGTATTAGTCTCTTGCAACAGTTTAGAAAAATATAATCAAGCTATTCTGCAACCTCAATCCATTGAAGCATTGCATGCAGATGTTGATAAAACCTATCAAAAATTACAAAAAAATCACCCAAGATTATATCAATACATCTCTAAGGAGAAACTAGAAGCCAAATTTGATAGTCTAAAAAATACCATAAATCAACCCTTAACGAGTAAGCAGTTCTATAAAAAATTAGCCCCTGTAGTGAAGGAGATTGGACAGGGACATATAGGTGTCATCCCTCCCCAAGAAAGACGAGATAAGAAAACGCGTAAAACATACAAAGACAAAAAATTCAATTTTAATACACTTCGGTATACCTATGTAGAATCTAGACTTTTTGTGGATGCCGCTAAAGGAGAAGACTCTTTATTGGTAGGTGCAGAAGTGCTTGAAATCGATATGGTTAGGCCTCAAGATGTTGTGAATGAGTATAATGCCTATATCGCTAGTGATGGCTATAACACTACGCTATTTGATGCCTTTGTGGGATCACGTTTTCAGCGCTTTTATTATATAGAAAATGGATTCCAAGATAGTATTCAAGTAACGTTTAAACAAAATGATTCTGTGTTTTCAAGGCTATTTACCTGGAAGGTAAAAAATCCTAAAAGTGCTATAAAAACGAAAGATACAGTCGCAAAAACTCCTAAAAAGAAGCTGACAAAAGAAGAAAAGAAGGAGCAAAGAGCCATTGCAAAGAAAACGCGTAAGAAAAATTACACTCACGATTATGTTACAAGTACCGGAAATTATAATCGTAATTTTAACTTTATAGGAGCAGATAGTACCGTGGCTTACATGAAAATAAGAGGCTTTACTAGTGGAGGTTCCGACACCTTTTATGAACAAAGTTTTAAAGCCATGGATAGTCTAAAAACAAAAGAACTTGTTATAGATCTAAGAGATAATGGGGGAGGATCATTAAATGAAATTAATGATCTATACTCCTATCTAACAGACCAAGAATACGTGTTCTTAAATGAAAGTGAAATCACAAGAAGGACCCCTATTTTAAATTCGTTTATGAGTAATACGACTCCTAACATCATAAAGTTTTTTGCAGGTTTACTTTCTCCTATTATTGTGACTCATAATTTACTTAAAACAAGAAAGAGAGACGGTACCTTATATTATAGATTTAAAGGGACTAAGAGTCAAGAACCTAGTGAACACAATTTTAAAGGAACTATTTATGTCCTGATAAACGGGAATTCTTTTTCAGCTTCGTCTATTTTATCTACACATTTAAAAGCAAACAAGCGCGCCATTTTTGTAGGGCAAGAAACAGGAGGTGCCTATAATGGAACCGTCGCTGGATTATTTTATAATTACAAGTTACCAAATTCACAAATTATTGTTCATATAGGCATGATGCAAGTAGAGGCGCCTTATAAAATAGACCCAGATGGTTATGGTGTGAAAGCAGATGTAAAGATTATTCCCACAGTGCTAGATCGAGAAAAAGGGATAGACGCTGCCTTAGATTGGATTTT
>JBNMOX010000322.1:0-3063 GCA_051275835.1 Patiriisocius sp. | reverse complement strand
GGTGCATTAGAAGAAGATCCTTTTGCTATTTACAATTTAGGGTATATGTATTTCTTTGGAAAAGGGGTAGAAAAAGATATTGATAAGGCTATTGTTCTTTATAAAAGGGCAGCCCTACTTGATGATCCGTTTGCGCAATACAATTTGGGATGCATACTATTTCCTAAATCATCAAACAAAGTTATAGCCAATGAAAAGTTAGCGATTGAATACTTCCGAAAATCTTCAAAAAATGAATTTACGCCAGCCATCATAAAACTTGCGAATATTTATTTAACTAAATCAAAAAAAAAGAATAAAAGAATCTATTTAACAATAGCGCTTCAATACTTAGAAAAAGCAGCTCAAAAGAATAATATAGCAGCACAATACAAACTAGCTATGCTTTATGAGAAAGGGAAGGATGTACAACAAAATAAAATAAAAGCAAATTTTTGGTTTAAAGAAGCTTGTAAAAACAACCATCTAATTTCTTGTAAAAAATTAATGGCGATTGCTGCAAACTAAAAAAACTCCATTACAGTATTGTAATGGAGTTTTTTATTAAAACGTATTGTATATACTACTATTACATTTTATTAATTCTATCAATCAACGCCCTTCCTTTTGTTTCAAGCTCAAGGTTTATAGCATTAAAATGTTGTTTTGCATTGGCAACATCTCTTTGATTAACTTTTACAATCAATTCATCAAATCCTGTAATAGCATCGTCAATGATAGCTTGAGAATCTTTAGTTTCTTTTGCTGGGTTTGTTAATTCCCAAATGTATACAGCTTCAATGATATCTCCCATTACGTAGTTGATATCCTTTTTTAAATCTCTCTTATTTGCCATAATGTGTTCCGCTACTTGCGGTTTTTAAATTACTAATTAATTTGGCTGCAATTTACAAACTCTTAGGGAATATATACTTCCAAAAGGGTAGCAGATTTTGTTTTAATTTTCAGGTTAGCAAGTACTTTAGGAATCAAAACAGTCTCACCTGAAGTAACACTAACCTTATGTTCTCCTGTTAAAATTTCAGCAAAACCCGCAACACACATATATACAACAAAGCTATCTTTAGCTATTAAATTTCTTGAAACGTTAGTTGTAAGTACTAATTTATTAGTTTCAAAATAAGGAGTACTTTTTAAAGTAACTGCGCTATTTTCTTTTTCTGAAATGTTAATGCGTGCCTCAATTGTCTCAAAATTAATCGCTTCTAATGCTTCTTCTGTATGGAGCTGCCGCATATTACCATCAAGTCCAGGTCTATCCCAATCGAAAATTCTATAGGTTATATCACTTGTTTGCTGGATTTCGGCTAATACAACTCCTGCTCCAATGGCATGAACCGTTCCTGGAGCAATAAAAAAGCTATCTCCTGGCTGTACTTCTTCTGAAATAAGCCTATTGAGAATACTGTTCGTTTCAAGTGCTTTTTTATAACTAACTTTATGCGTATTGGGTTTAAATCCAATAATAAGTCTAGCGTCTGTTTCTGCAGCCATGATATACCACATTTCTGTTTTACCAAAAGAATTGTGACGTTTCCCAGCGAGCAGATCATCTGGATGCAATTGTACTGAGAGATCTTTCGCTGCATCTATAAATTTAAAAAGCAATGGAAAGGTGTCTCCATATGCTGCATATACTTTTTCTCCTACTAAATCTGCTGCAAACACTTGTATAAGCTCCTGTAAACTTCTTCCTTCTAATGAGCCATCTGCAACTAAAGAAATAGCATCATTCACTCCAGAAAGCTCCCAACTCTCACCGATTAAACCCTCAGCGTTTTTATTAAACAAAGATTTAAGTTTGTTACCACCCCAAATTTTCTCTTTTAAGATGGGATTAAATTTTAATGGATATAGCTGAGTATTTTTCACGATAGTTTTTTTAACATTCTTAATGCACCATCAATATGAGGTAAGCCCTCCCCTATTTTTATACTCATACTGCACCCGTATAAACAACGAAATTACGTGGAGTTTCATATAATTTTATAGAAATTTCATAAGCATCCCCCAATCGTTTTTGAATTCTATTGTAAATTTCAATAGCTATATTCTCAACAGTGGGATTTAGATCTTTAAAAACAGCTACTTCTTCATTCAGGTTTTTATGATCAAATGGATCTTCTACCTCTTCTTTAATAATAGTTTTTAAAATCTTTAAATCTATTAGAAATCCAGTCTCAGGATCTATATCACCAGTAATACCGACCTCCAGGTCATAATTATGTCCATGATAATTAGGATTACTACACTTTCCAAAAACAGATAAGTTTTTCTCGTCTGTCCATTCTTTCCTATACAACCTATGCGCCGCATTAAAGTGTGCTTTTCTATATACTGTTAAACTCATAAGCTTATGTGCTGGTAAAATTTTTGAAAAATAATTTTAAACCAAACCGTATATTGATCTGGATTTTCTTCAATATCTGTTTTTACATCTTCTAGAGGCATCCATTTCCAAGCCGCTACTTCATCTTCATTAATTACTGGATAATCATTATAATTTCCAATCATGATATGATCTAACTCATGCTCCGTTAATCCATTGTCAAAAGGTGCTTTATAGATAAAAGAGGTTGTTTCTTTTAGAACAGCGTTAAAACCCATTTCTTCTTGCAACCTTCTGGTCCCAGCATCTATATTAGACTCTCCATCTCGTTGATGACTGCAACACGTATTGGTCCATAGACCTGGAGAATGATATTTATGTAATGCGCGTTGCTGGAGCATTAATTCATTATCATCATTTAATATAAAAACTGAAAAAGCTCTATGTAAAACAGCCTTTTCATGTGCTTCCATTTTTGGCATGAGTCCTATTTGCTCATCTTTTTCATTCACTAAAATTACGTGTTCTTCAACCATATAAATTCAAAATACTTTTTCTCAAAACTACAAAAACCCCACCCCAAAAAAAAACTCCTTAACATTCTATGTTAAGGTTCAGTAATTCTTGTTGGTACTATTTCAGAAAAACAAAAAGTCACCTTAATAAATTAAGGTGACCTACTATTTTGATAGTCAATAATGTTTCTTTTTAGAGAAATCTAGGTTTATTTAGAT
>JBNMOX010000321.1:0-3069 GCA_051275835.1 Patiriisocius sp. | reverse complement strand
CTAATGAACTACTATTACTATTCGTTTTTCTTATTGTATTTAAAATATCAAACTTAATATGGAGTTTTGCTATTTATTTTATTCTTTGGCATAGCATACCCTCAATTATGGAACAATTAGATTATTTATATAAAGAAATTTCTTGGAAATCATTTATAAAGTATATTCAAAAATCATTTTTGGTATGGCTAATTTCTATTCTTGGAATAAGTACTTTACTCTATCTTTTTAGGGATGATAAAAAGGTTTTCTTACCTATTATCTTTTCCTTTTTAGGAGCTATAACTTTTGCGCATTCGTTTGTTATATCAAAAATGTTCAAAAAAAAATCGCCTACTTTTAAAAAGTAAACGATTTAAGAAGGGCTTTAATTTATTCTAGAAGAAGTTTGCTCTATTATCTTCAATCTCTGCAGCATTCTTTAATGCTTCATATACTTTAGTATTTACTGTTGGTGTAGCAGCACTGTTTAATTGATTTGAATAGCTTGCATAATTCTCTAAAGCAGGTGCATTATTTACAGCTGTAACACGTACTTTGAACACTCCTTTTTCTCCTGCAATAACATTGGTAGATTCTCCAGCCGCTTTTGCAAATGCAGCTCCTACTACTTCAGACTCTGCTCCTGCTCCAGGAATGGTTGGTGCCGCCATAGTAATCGCGGTTGCGTTTTGAACTGTCACACTTTGACTTGTAGCAACAGCATTTAAATCATCCCCTATCATAGTCGACATGATTTTTTCGGCTTTCTTTTTGTTTCTAATTTTTGGTGTAACCAAAGCAGAAGCTTCAGCAATACTCATTAAGCCTTTTTCACTTTTTCGTGTAAGTTGCACAATAACATATCCCTCTGGAATACTGAAACGTTTTACATCTCCTACGGTTGCCTCTTCTCCAAAAGCCCAGTTTACAATACTGCGGTTATTTCCAACTCCAGGAATGTTAGCATCTAACGCTCCAATTTTATTTACGGGTCTCAATGCCAGTTCTTGTGATTTTGCAATTTCAGAAAAATCACCTTTTTGAGAAGCCAATTCAAATTTAGAAGCATTAGCAAAGACATCATTTAGTGTTTTTTCTGAAGCCTCTACTGCTTTACTCACTGTTGCTATTTTGATAGCTCTTTGTTTGTTTTTTTGTTCTAGAACTTCTACAATGTGGTATCCAAAGTCTGTTTCAACAACACCTACAGTTCCAGTTTCATTATCAAAAATAAAGTCATTGAATGTTGGCACCATTTTTCCAGGTCTTGAGAATCCTAAATCGCCTCCTTTGTCACTATTTGATTTATCATCAGACATTGTCTTAGCGAGCTCTTCAAATTTACTTGAGGTTTTTGTAATAACAGCATTTAAACTGTCTGCCATAGTTTTTGCATCTTCTTTAGAACGTGTAATAGCATCAGAAGCTCTAAAAGAACCTTGATATCTTATTAGGATATGTCTAGACTGAACAGAGTCTGGCATTTGTTTTTCTGCAATTATTTTTGAAATATTATTGGTGCTTTCTAATTTATAAGGACCGTATATCCCACCTACTTCTGTAGCAAAAAGATTTTCAGCTATAGTAACAGGAATGTCACTTTTAAAGAAGTATCTATCTTGAAAAGGAACGTCACTATTATCATTTACAAACTCTAGGTAGTTTGTTGTATTTCTTAATCCCTTAATCGTTTCTCTTGCATCAATGTTCTTGTTATAGATATCTTCATCATCTAACAAGGCTGCAATATCTGCTTCTGCATCTTTAATATCTGCTTCTGATGGCTCTTCAGTAAAAGTTACATATTGAATATCAACTTGTGGAGCAACTTCAAAATCTGAAGCATTCGTTCTAATATATGCTTCAATTTCTGCATCTGTAACTTCTACTTCTGTATCTGGAATTTTAGTATAAGGCACATATACATATTGCATGTTAATCTTATCATTCTCAAAACGATATTGTTGCTCTCCTTCATTTAAGGTGCTTCTCATACCAGATTTGATCATGTTATAATACGTAGTTTGTAAAGCACTACTTTTTAGATTGTTTTCATAATCTAACCATTGTTGGTATGCTGTAGCATTGGTCGCTTTTATATTTGCAATATATTCTTGTACTTTCAAATCACTATAACTACCCTCAGCATCTTGAAATGTAGGATTTGATGCTAATCCTAAACGCAAAGACTCATCTAGTTGTTCTTTTTGAGCTATAAGACCTAATGCATCATATTGTTGTTGTTGCAAAACATTACGCAATTCACGATCCCAAACTAAATTCATTGCTTGTGCTGTAGATCCATTTTCACCTAAGCTACGTTGCGTTGTTTCTACTTGCTTCATAAAAGTATCACGCGTAAGTGTTTCACCATTTACAGTACCAACAGTAGTTAATGATTTTTCTGAAGAAAAACCACCATTACGTATTACATCTCCAGCGATGAATGAAAATAATGCTAAAGCTATAATGATAATAAGGAAAACTCCTCTTTTTCTAATGCTATTTAATATTGCCATCTGTCATTTTTAATTTAAAAACCTTCTACATGCAAGGTTCACATTAATTTAGTGGGCGAAAATACCATTTTCCCTGCATTAATAAAATAGTTTTGGGTAAAATATTACAGCAAAAACAACCTTGTATTTCTATTCTGAAAAATGAACCTATTATTTTATGCTAAATGCATGAAATTTGGTTACATATCTGGATTGTGTGGTTTGATAGAAACCAAATCAATTTTGGTATGAGAGACTTCTAAAATCTCAATAGCATAATCGCCAATAACAACCGTTTCTCCGGCTCCTGGAATACCTTCGGTAAAGTTAACAATCATTCCACCTAGGGTTTCGTAATGCTCGTTTTCTGGTAATAAAAGCTTATAAGATTCATTGAGATAATCAACCTCCAAGCGCGCAGAGAATGTATAATGATCACTTCCCAACACTTCTTCGGTTAACCCTACACTATCATGCTCATCTTCTATTTCGCCAAATAATTCTTCAATAATATCTTCTACGGTAATAATACCGCTAGTTCCACCATATTCATCAACCACAACGGCAATACTCTTATGTTTTTTACTTA
>JBNMOX010000320.1:0-3073 GCA_051275835.1 Patiriisocius sp. | reverse complement strand
ACTGCTACCTGTAATTACAAGAGCTTGAACATTCTCTGGATAATATTTTGTGTAAAGTAAACCAATATGCCCTCCAAGGGAATTACCAAGTAAAATTGTCTTGTCAAATTTTTTATGAATAATAAATTCTTTTAAAAATTTAGCGAAGTTACGTACGTTGGTTTTTAGTAATGGAAGTGTGTATAGTGGTAGTTCCGGTATAATAACCTTGTATCCTTTTTCGGGAAAATAATTTATAACACCATCAAAATTGCTAAGACCTCCCATCAATCCATGCAGGATGATTATTGGGGTTCCTTCACCAATTTCTATGTAATTAAATTTTCCTTCTTTCTTAAGTTGATGCGTCATTAAATAGGTAAGGTTATAAAAACAAAAATACACTTTTTTTTTTCAATTAGATACACTCATTTTTTAAGTAAAAAGAAGCCTGTGATTTGATATTTAAATTGTTGAAATCCCAATTCCATTTTTTTCATAATCACCTAAAAGACAGTTTTATGAGGTTCATTTGGCTTTCGTGTATTCAAAACTTATTAACAAAGTGGTAAATAGTGGGAAAAAGTGGTAAATACTTTTTATATTTGACTTTTATCTTATGGAATTTAAGAGAATAATATTTCAGAATAAATCATTAGATGCTCAATTTAATAGGAACATACGAATGTAAGGCAGATGTAAAAGGAAGGCTCATGGTGCCTGCTCCTTTGAAGAAGCAATTGATGCCTGTAATGTCTGATGGATTCGTGATAAAACGTGCTGTATTCCAGCCTTGCTTGGAGATATATCCTATGGCAGAATGGAATACTTTGATGGATAAAATGAGTAAACTCAATCGTTTCAATCGTAAAAATGTTGATTTTATTCGCCGGTTTACAGCGGGCGTAAAGACGGTAGAATTGGATACTGCAGGAAGATTGAATATCCCCAAAGATTTAGTTTCTTTTGCGGGCATCAAAAAAGATGTGGTGCTTTCTTCTGCAATTAATATTGTAGAAGTTTGGGATAAGAATAAGTATGAACAGGCCATTGATGATGCTGCTAATGATTTTGCAGATCTAGCAGAAGAAGTAATGGGAGATACAGATGTGCCAGATGGAATATCATAACCCAGTTTTATTACAGGCAACAGTAGATGGTTTGGATATTAAACCAGATGGTGTTTATGTAGACGTCACTTTTGGTGGTGGTGGACATGCTAGAGAGATATTGAATAGGTTAGGGAAGTATGGAAAACTTATTGCTTTTGATCAAGACACAGACGCTTTAGCGAATGCTATCGACGATCCTCGATTTATAATGGTAAACGAAAATTTTAGGTTTTTGAAACGCTTTTTACGCTTTCATGGAGTTAAAGAAGTGGATGGGATATTAGGAGATTTTGGCGTTTCTTCTCATCAATTTGATGTTGCAGAACGTGGGTTTTCTACTCGATTTGAAGCAGATTTGGATATGCGCATGAATCAAGGCGCTGCATTTTCAGCTTTTGATGTAGTGAATAACTATGAAGAGGTTCATTTACGAAGCGTATTATTTCAGTATGGTGAACTAAGGGCTGCGGCAGGTATGGCAAGAATAATTTGTGAAGCAAGGAAAGAAAAGGAAATTAAAACAAGTGATCAGCTTAAAGCTGCCTTGGGAAGGTTTCTGCCAAAGCATCGGGAAAATAAAATTTTAGCACAGATTTATCAAGCCATCCGTATCGAGGTAAATCAAGAGCTCGAAGTATTAAAAGAATTTTTAGTTCAGACCGTTGAAGTTTTAAAACCAGGTGGACGATTAAGCTTAATTAGTTACCATAGTTTAGAAGATAGGTTGGTAAAACGCTTTATGCGAAATGGAATGTTTGAAGGAGAGCCAGAGAAAGATGTTTTTGGAAGGGTTGAAGTTCCGATGAAGCCTATTGGGAAATTTATCATTCCTACAGATGAAGAAATAAAATCAAATAATAGATCGAGAAGTGCAAAGCTCAGGGTGGCTCAAAAACTATAAAATAAATTATCTGGTCCAGCAAAGTCGAGGCCTAGATGAATTAACAACATGAAACAAAATTTCTACAACATTATTAAAGGAAAGTTTCTGGTAAGTGATGATGCGCTTAAGAACTGGAGGTTTATCATTTTTTTAAGCTTTTTGGCTTTGATAATGATTGGGAGTAGCCATACGGCAGATAAAAAAGTACACCGTATTGCACAACTTAATAATGAAGTTAAAGAATTGAAGAGTGAATATCTAGATGTTCGAAAACAACTCACTCAAACCAAAATGGAAAGTAAAATAACTGCGGCAATGGCAAAAAGAGGATTGCAAACGAGTGAGACGCCACCGCAAAAAATAATTATCACTAAAAAACAGTAGCGCGGTGTCCAATAACGAAAAGAACATATTAAACCGCTTATATTTTGTCGCTGGAGGTATGTTCCTCTTTGCGTTACTTATTGCTGTAAAATTAATTGACATTCAATTTATACAAGGGGATGCCTATCGTGCGCTTGCAGCAAAAAACACTACCAAGAACTTTGTTATTACAGCCAACCGTGGAAATGTTTACGCAGACGATGGAAGTCTCTTAGCGAGCTCTGTTCCGAAATATGATATTAGGTTTGATGCTGTTACAGTAAGCAAAAAAGATTTTGACGAGAATCTAGTTCCTCTTTCTAAGGAATTAAGTAGCATGTTTGGGAAACCTGCTTCGTATTATCAAAACATACTTCGTGCCGCAAGATCAAATAAAAACAGATACTTGTTTATTGCAAAAAAGTTAGGCTATTCAGATTATATCCGTGTTAAGAGAATGCCGCTATTTAGAAAAGGTCCAAATCGCGGTGGTTTTATTGCAGAGCCTAGTACCGTGCGGGAGCATCCAATGGGGAAAATTGCTGAACGCTTGGTGGGAAATGAAGATAGAAACACGCCAGGTTATTATGCAGTTGGATTAGAAGGAGCATATCATGAACAGCTTAGTGGTAAAGAAGGAAGGCGGCTTAAGCAAAAAATATCAAAAGGGAGATGGAAGCCGGTGTATGACGAAAATGAAGTAGAACCACAAGATGGCTACGATGTAATTTCAACT
>JBNMOX010000319.1:0-3075 GCA_051275835.1 Patiriisocius sp. | reverse complement strand
TATTTTAAAATACGTATTTGTCTGCATAGCGGGCGTTTCGTTGCTGGAGTGGTAGAGACTCAGAAATTCCAGTATGACCTCTGGGGAGACACTGTAAACGTAGCTAGCCGTATCAAGAGCAATAGGGCTGGAGAAGTGAATATTTCAGCATCTACCTATCTGGTTAATTAAAGAGGAAACGGATTATACTTTTACCTAACGAGGTGAAATAAGCGTAAAAGGAAAGGGTAAACTAGCTATGTGCTTTGCGGAAACACGAGTGTCCTAGTTTCATTTTAGAGAATGAATTCTCTGCAAACAAAAAAAGCCTATCCAATAGGACAGGCTTTTGATAATTATATTTTGGGTACTTCGTATTTTCTTTTAAGAAAACACATAAAGGAATATATTAAAAGACCTTCGTATAAACCTACCCATGTATTTCTCTTATTACTGAGGTACTGATTGTATCCAAGCAAGCATTGGAAATGTTCTTGTAAACACACTAATATTATCATAACAAGAGCTTACATGCCCTGGAATAGGTTCTGTTAATCCTCCAGATAATACGCCTGCTACTTTCCATACAGCTCCATCTTTAATAAAAATTGGACCGCCACTGTCCCCAGTTACTGATCCTGCTTCAAAATCAAGAAGTGCAGACGCGCTTGTTCCTCCACCTGGAAACAAATCCATTTCTTCTTCAGTATTATTAGCATCCCCTAACGTATGTAGGGTTCCTGAAGGATGGTCGAAATCATAAGCGCAGCATCTGTTAAGTCTAAAAGCACAACGGCATCAAAATTTAGATAATCATCCGTGACTGTTACTATAGCTTCATATTCGGCAAGAGTTTTATCATGACGTATTCCAAGTGTTGCGATTATGTCTACGGGGGCAGTGGTATCTTCAGCAACAGCATCATCACTACTACAGGAGTAGATAAAAATGGATAACAAGCCTAAAACGGATACTTTTAAGTAAATACCCTTCATGTTTTTTTTAGTTAGTTAGAAAGTGACGTTACTAATTTTTAACCAATAGAGAATCTGTCATGTTCGGAAATAACCAATATAATTTACTATAAAAAATGTCCTTGGAACTACAAATTTGGAAATTGATGAGCTATCGTACTACAACAAAAAAACTCACATAAACATCAGCATGTATCCTTTTAAAACACTGTTAAACTTTTCTCAATAAAAAAACAGACAAAAACGCAAGCAGTTGTTATTTAGATATTTATATCATGACATAAGAAATTCTTATAGTTTTCATAATAATTACTAATATAATTATTGCACTTGTATACCGTATCTTTAATTAAAAAATGTCATGAAAAATTTATTTTATGTATCGGCTTTATTGTTATTAACAACAAGCTGCGCAGTAGTAAGACCTGGAGAAGCAGGAATCAAACAAAGGTTAGGGAAGTTAGATTCAAAAGTAACAACACAAGGAACAGTATTTTTTAATCCTTTTACAACGCGTGTTCTTAAAGAATCTATACAAACTAACAATTTACTATTATCATTAGTTTTACCAAGCAAAGAAGGACTTAGTGTAGACTCAGAAATCTCTATTTTATTTCGTCTTGAAACTAGTAAATTACCTACTATTTTACAAAATATTGGCCCAAACTATAGAGATATTATTAAAAGTGTTTTTCGTTCTGCAGCATCTGATGTCTGTTCAGAATTTTACGCCAAAGATATGCACTCTGGAAAGCGGGCAGATATTGAAAAAGCCATACAGAATAAAATAGCTAAAACCCTTGCCCCGCAAGGTATAATTATAGAAGCTGTTTTAATGAAAAGCATCCAATTACCAAGGGGGCTAGCTAGTTCTATTGAACAAAAATTACAAGCAGAACAAGATGCCATGCGGATGGAGTTTACTTTACAAGAAGAACGCCTAGAGGCAGAGCGTAAAATTATAGACGCAGAAGGGACACGAGATGCTCAAAAAATACTTTCTGAAGGTCTCACTCCTGACATTATAAAAATTAGAAGTATTGAGGCTTTTATAGAATTATCTAAGTCCCCTAATAGTAAAGTAATTATTACAGATGGTAAAACACCTTATCTTATAGGTGGCGAAAACTAACAGGATAGAAGCAGTATAAAGAAGGGTTGTATTGGATAGAATACAACCCTTATTTATTCTAAAATCGATTGCTATTTTGTACCCTGCAATTAAACAATCTTAATGTATCTAACGATCATAGGTAATTAGTCATGAATTCTTAACATGGGCCTTGTTAAACAGGTAGGGCCTCCTCCACCTTTTACACTAATTTCAGTCCCATCATAATCCATTACGGTGCAGCCCGCTTTTTCTAATAATGCTTTCGTTATTGGATTTCCTGCAACCATCAAACAATGTCTTGGTGAAATTGCCAAAACATTACAACCCATCGATTCAAATTCTTCCTCAGGTACTTCAATGAGTTCAAAACCTCTATTCAGTAAGTCATTTCTAAATGTAATAGGCATCAAGGGGGAATACACCACTGCTAAATTTTTATCGACAGGACTTAAAATTGACATTAAATGAAAAACATCATCCTTGCCTTTATAATGAGGTAATTCAACAACCAATACATGAATCCCTTTGGGCTCCAATAAATTCTTTAATTGTGCTATACCCTCCTCATTAGTCCTGTATGTATGACCAACAGCTAAAGTGCTTTCATCTAACCAAGCAACATCACCTCCCTCAACAGTGCCCAAACCAGATATTTCACCTAAAATAGGAACCTTATTTTCTATATAAAACTGCTTTTGTGCCGCTGGCTCGTTCCTTCTTCCCTCCTTACCCATCGTACATATAATCATTCCAAAATCAGTGGCAATAGCAGCATCTCTACAATACACAGAGTCCATATTTACAGATGTATCTATTGGAAAACGGGAAATATTACTTCCAACACTAAGCAAAGCAGCTTCAAAGTTTTTATACTCCTCAAGTGCTATTTCTAAATGTGGCTTTGAAAGAAAATTTAATTTTTCCCACCAAGAATCAATATTACTTTCTGACACAAAAGCATTTTGAACTGGTTTGATGTATACCTCTTTTAATGTCAAGTATTCTGAA
>JBNMOX010000318.1:0-3092 GCA_051275835.1 Patiriisocius sp. | reverse complement strand
CTACTTTCAAATTCTGATATTTTTGATACTGAGACTCCTCTTGCTCTAGCTAAAGTCTTTATTTGTTCATCTGAATATCCCTGAGATTTTATTTTTTGATAATAACCAAACAATTTTTGATCAGATAGGCTCTCTACATCTTCCGTAGAAATATTGTTTGCATCAACTTGAGCCTCAATTGGGTTTATTGTGAAAATAAACATTAAAGAAACTACTATTAAACTTCTTAAATTTACACTCATTAAAAAAATATTATTAACAGTATTAAACTCAATTAAACATTAGCAAATATACATTTTTAAATACTATCACTAATAGGAACTATATTGAAAATGGATTAAATTGAAGCAACAAATATGCTAAATATAAAATTGAAATAAAAAAATCCGTTTTCAAAATTAAAGATTATTTAATTTCCTTTTATCTAATAGACAAATACCCTCTTTTTGTATTAGTCGTTTAATCCATGCTTCCCTATTCAATTGGAACATACAATTAGGGAAAGGCTCATGATCTTCTTGCATTGGCATGAAAATAAATTTCAGCTAATTTGGTTTTATTAAAGACACTCCTTCGAATTAACTCCCCCAAAGTTCGGGAAATTCTGCCTGAAATTATTAGTTTTTCATCCATTAACTAAACAATCATACCCGCAGCAACAGTCTCATGGGTATTTTCATCGATTAACACAAAACTTCCTGTCACTCTATTTTCCCTATACTCATCTGCCATAATAGGTCGCGTTGTTTTAATGGTTACTCTAGCAATATCATTCATTTCTAGTGAGGCATCTTCTTTAATACGCGCGTAAGAATTAATATCGATCTTATAAACAACATTCTTGATCATGGCCTTTTGATCATTGCTTGTATGTTTAATAGTATATTTTGCTCTAGGCCTTGCTGCCAAATTATTAAACCAGCACAACATGGCATCAAATTCCTGAACTGCTTTTGGTTGATTGTTTTTCTTTACAATCATATCTCCCCTACTTACATCTATATCATCTTCTAATGTTACAGAAATAGACATAGGTGCGTAGGCTTCTTCAAGAGGTCCTTTGTCTGTATCAATTGTTTTTATTTTTGAAGTAAATCCAGAAGGCATTACAACAATATCATCACCTGGTCTTAATATTCCGCTTGCCATCCTTCCTGCATATCCACGGTAATCAATAAAACCTTCTTGCTGGGGTCGTAAAACAGTCTGCACTGGAAAACGAGCATCAATTTTATTTAAATCACTACTAATATGTAATGTCTCTAAGGTATGTAATAATGGAGCTCCTTGATACCAAGGCATATTCTCACTTCGATTTACTACATTATCACCATCCAGTGCACTCATAGGCAGAAATCGAACATCTTTAACATATAGTTTAGATGAAAATTCTTCAAATTGAGAAACAATATCGTGGTAGATAGTTTCAGAATAAGCAACCAAATCCATTTTATTTACACATACAATAACATGTGGTATTTGCAATAAACTTGCAATAAATGCATGCCGTTTTGTTTGCTCTATAACACCATGACGCGCATCTATTAAAATCAATGCTGCGTTTGCTGTAGATGCTCCAGTTACCATATTACGTGTATACTGAATATGACCCGGTGTATCTGCAATAATAAATTTACGCTTTGGCGTTGTAAAATACCGATACGCTACATCAATGGTAATTCCTTGCTCACGTTCATCTCTCAAACCATCTGTAAACAAAGCCAAATCAACACCTTCATGCCCTTTACGGATACTTGTTGCAGTAACAGCTTCCAATTGATCTTCAAAAATAGCTTTACTGTCATACAGTAAGCGTCCAATGAGTGTACTCTTACCATCATCTACACTTCCAGCGGTTGTAAAACGCAATAATTGATTATTATCTAATGCCATGCTTTCTTTTGAAATTTTAAATACCTTATTGAATTCTTATTAGAAATAACCCTGTCTTTTTCTATCCTCCATAGCACTTTCACTACGCTTATCATCGGTTCTATTACCACGTTCTGTTTGCTTCATAGCACTTACCTCTGCTACAATTTTCTCTAGATCATCTGCATCAGATTCCATACCTCCGGTTATTGTGATATCACCAAGAGTTCTAAACCTTATTTTCTTCCGTTCCACTTTTTCACCTTCTTCTATGGTTAAAAAATCAGAAACTGGAATCCAACTATTACTTCTCCAAACTACATCGCGTTCATGAGCAAGATATAAAGAAGGAATATCAAGGTTTTCTCTCAAAATATAATTCCAAACATCCATTTCTGTCCAGTTACTAATTGGGAATGCTCTAAAATGTTCTCCTTCAAAATGTTTCCCATTTAAGATATTCCATAATTCAGGACGTTGGTTTTTTGGATCCCATTGTCCAAAATCATCTCTATGAGAAAAGAAACGCTCTTTGGCTCTTGCCTTTTCCTCATCTCTACGTCCACCACCAATAGCACAATCTACTTTATTGTTTTCAATAGCATCTAACAGCGTTGTTATTTGTAAGGCATTTCTAGTAGCACTCTTTCCTTTTTCTTCTGCAACACGACCCTGGTCTATAGATTCTTGCACAGAACCTACAATAAGACGGGCTCCTGTTTCTTTTACTAAGTCGTCTCTAAACTGTATTGTTTCAGGGAAATTATGGCCTGTATCTACATGCATTAATGGAAAAGGAATTTTGGATGGATAAAAAGCCTTTTTGGCCAAATGTGTAACCAAGATGGAATCTTTCCCTCCAGAAAAAAGGATTACAGGGTTTTCAAACTGAGCCCATACTTCACGTAGAATGTAAATAGCCTCAGATTCTAATTCATCCAAATAATTTAAATAATACTTACTCATTATAGATATTTAATTTGGTGTCTATATGTTCCAAAATTAAAGCCACAGATTCTTCTATGCTCATTTTTGAAGTGTCAATCTCAATGGATGGATTTAAGGGAGCCTCATATGGCGCATCAATTCCAGTCATGTTTTTAATTTTTCCAGCGCGAGCCATTGCATACAAACCTTTAACATCACGGTCTTCACAAACAGCTATTGGAGTGTTAACAAAGACTTCAATAAAATTTGCACTACCAACAGTTTGTGCTATC
>JBNMOX010000317.1:0-3101 GCA_051275835.1 Patiriisocius sp. | reverse complement strand
ATTTGAGTCTAGTACTGAAAATTTGGAAGATGTTTATTTTGCTGAAATCACAACTCGCATGGAGACTGTTTCTGCATAATTGTATTCACTAATTTAATACCTTTCAATTATGTTTAAAGAAATTTTCTTATTCGAAATAAAGTACCGCTTAAAAAGACCTGCTACCTGGGCCTATTTTGGAATCTTACTAATATTTGGACTTATTACAGCTATTGGAGGAAATGGTCCCGCCTCTGAAAAAGTATTTGTTAACTCGCCTGTGGCAATTGCCACGATGCTATCAGTCATTAGCATTTTTGGTATCATGCTTTCAAGTGCGATTATGGGAGTTCCCGTGTATAGAGATATAGAGCATAAAACCGAAAACTACTATTTCTCCTACCCTATTACTGAAAAAAGCTATCTCTTAGGTCGCTTTTTTGGCTCTATGTCTGTGCTATTCTTGGTGAGTCTTGGTTTGCATGTAGGACTTATGATAGGCTTTGTTATTGGACCCTTTGCTGGATATGTGGAAGCAGACCGCTTTACAGATTTTAATCTCTGGTATTATATACAGCCCACAATAACGATATATTGGACTAATTTCTTCTTTGCTGGATGTATCTTTTTTGCACTGGTAAGTATGACTAAAAAAGTGATGTTAGCCTATGCTGGTGGCGCCATATTGTTTATTACCTACCTCATTACCCAAACGCTAACACAAGACATAGAAAATAAAACTTTAGTGAGTCTTATAGATCCTTTTGGATTAGGAACGTTTAATAATATCATTCAATATTGGACCCCTGAGGAACAAAACAATCTAACCATTCCTTTTACCGGAATGCTGGTTTGGAATAGAATCATTTGGGTGGGTCTAGGATTGTTGTCGCTCTTATACACCCTATTTAGGTTTGACTTTCAACGTTTTCTAAATAAAAATTACAATTCTAAGAAAAAGAATGACAATACAGATATCGTAAAAGCAGATGCTGCTTTGACTAAAATACCAAATGTAACTAAAGTGTTTTCCATTAATTTAAACCTAAAGTTAATGGTTAGTCTAGCTTTTATGGAGTTTAAAAACATTGTTAGAGATCACTTCTTTAAAGCTATTTTAATTGCAGCAGTACTCTTCTTGTTTTTTGATGCATGGTTTGGGTTTCCTACCTATGGGACGCCTTCCTTACCAATGACCTATTATATGCTGGAAGTAAAAGACTTTACTTTCATCATCCTTATTTTTATTTTGATTGTGTTTATGACTGGAGAAGTATTACATCGGGAACGCAGTGTGAAATATGATCAAATATTTGGTTCGTTGCCCTTACCCAACATTATTGTATACGGTTCTAAGTTTTTAGCACTTATAATGGTGAGTTTTATCTTGGTGAATATGGTACTCGTTAGTGGTGTCATTAATCAAGTAATTAAAGGGTATTTTAACTTTGAATTTGGCATGTATTTCAAGGACTTATATCTTATAGAATTTCCGAAGTACATTAGCTATATCATGCTCGCCTTTTTTGTCCACGCTATTATAACAAAAAAGTTCTTGGGGCACGTGGTTGCCATTGCTATTTGGGTCTTATTATTTGGTTTAAATAGCCTAGCAGATGTGGACAACAATTTATATTTGTACAGCTATGCTCCTGGATATACTATTTCAGACATGAATGGTTTTGGACATTTTGGAACCTCTTTGTTTTGGTTTAGAACCTATTGGCTAGCTTTTGGAGCTGTATTAACTATCATTGGATACCTCTTTTGGAAACGCGGTACAGATTCTGGAAGAAAGGCACGCTTTCAAGTTGCAAAAAGCAGATTGACTCTTGGAAGTATTTCGGCCATTGTAGTTTTCTTAACCATTTGGATTGGTGCAGGTTATCATATTAACTATAATACAAAAACGCTAAACCGGTACGCAACAAGTGATACAGGTACTGAAGCACAAGCCAATTATGAAAAAGAGCTTTCTAAGTACAACAAAATTGCACAGCCAAAGATTATTGATGTCAAGTTGCATGCAGACTTAGTTCCTGAAGAGCGCTCGGCTACCATTAAAAGTGAATTTGTACTCGTAAACAAATCTACGGAGGTCATAGATACCCTACACCTTAATTGGGGGGCTGAAGGATCGTTCTATAGAGAACTATTGGACTTCAAGATTGAAGGTAAAACACCTACTATAGCGAAGAAGTATGATCCGTATGGATATGAGTTATACGCTTTTAATCCACCGCTACAACCACAAGACACCATTCGCATGGAAATAACTGTAAAAAGAGGATACAAAGGATTTCCTAATGAAGGCAGTGGATCTAATCTTGTATATAATGGTACTTTTTTAAATCAAGGCTTTTTTCCAACATTTGGATATAGCGAGCAAGGTGAAATTAGTAGTGATCAGGACCGTAAAAAATATGATTTGCCTATCAAAGAGTATCAAGCTCCGCCGCAGGATGACGAATGGGGTGTAAATAATTTCTTATTTACAGATGATGCAGATTATATTACGTTTGAAGGAACGGTAAGTACAGCACCAGATCAAATAGCCATCATGCCTGGGTATTTGCAAAAAGAATGGGAAGAAAACGGACGTAAATACTACCATTATAAGATGGAAGGTAAATTAGATTATTTCTATAATATATCGTCTGCCCGCTATGGTGTATATCGTAAACTATGGACTGGCAGCAATGGAGCTTCTGTAAATATTGAAATTTACCATCATCCAACACATACCTACAACCTTGACCGTTTGGTCAATGGAGTTCAAAAATCATTAGATTATTTTACGGAGAATTATGGTCCGTATCAATATCGCCAAATGCGTATTATTGAGTTTCCACGATATAATACTTTTGCGCAATCGTTTCCAAATACGGTACCCTTTGCAGAAAGCTTTGGTTGGGTTGGAGATTTTAGTGACCCTAATGATTTAGATTATATTTTTATGGTGACTTCACATGAGGTTGCACACCAATGGTGGGGACATCAAATTACGCCTTCTGCAACTCGTGGAGCTAATCAAATTTCAGAATCTATGGCAGAATATTCTTCCTTAATGGTCATGAAAAAAGAATACGGTGTAGATGCTATGCAAGATTTCTTACAACGTG
>JBNMOX010000316.1:0-3106 GCA_051275835.1 Patiriisocius sp. | reverse complement strand
CTATCTAGGTAAGCCAAAACGTTTTGTGTGTAGAGTACGTTTTCTTCCTTTTCAAGTAAAAAGTAATTGCTAAAAACCTCAGGTTGTGTGTGCAAGATAATTTCTCCAGTACCTATAGATTGTTTTATGAAGTTAATATTCGGTTTTGTGATTTTCAGGGTATCGTTAAAAGGTTCTGACACCCCCAAAACAGTCTGTTTTAATGTGTCTATTTCATTAAAATAGGTAATTGAGAGGTTTCTCTCAATATGAACAGGATTTTGGGTTTTAAGTTTTTTATTACTTAGATTAAGCATGGGCTCTGTAGTGATTCTATCTCTTAACCAAGCAGATTGCGTTTCAAGTCCTAAGGTGTCTTTGAGTTTGTAGCTTATGTAGTTTGCAGAGACAAAGAGTGTATTGCCTTTCTCTACCCACTCATACAATCTATCAAATTCTGCGGTATCAAAATCTACTTCATCATTAATAAATAGATAGGTCCCTGTAAATGTACTGTCTTTTAGTATTTTAAAAGGAGGATCTGTGCTTAGTATGAGTGTGTCTTCTAATGCGTTTTCTAAAACCTTGTGAAATGCAAAACCACCCAAGGGTATTTTGTCTGTATGCACATAACTTGGTGACCAGTTAATAGGAACGGGCTTAGTCGCTTCAAGATATACCAATCCTGCTACTGCTATGAGTAGTCCAATAAATGCTATTTTTTGGAACCGAGTCATTTGCTGCTTTGAATTTGTGTTTCTAAGTGAATGAGGTCTTCTTGGGCTTTTTTAAATTCTTCTTGACCTACCTCAAAGTTGCCATACCATATGTAATTATATACTGTGGTTGCTTTTTTGAAATCTGCTTGAATATTTTTTTCTGAAATTTCCTTAAGATAATCTGTGTTCGTTTTATCAAATTGATACACTATGATCTCTTTTTCTGATAGTGATTGCAAAACGTGTAAGTAATAATACCTTATAGCTAGTCTATAGTTCCCTTCTTGAATTGCATTTTCAATAAGAATTTGAATATTTTTGGATTTAATAATTTCTTCTTCTTCTGTAAAAAAGAGTTGTGGGTCTTCTGAACTCCTTAATAGTTGTGCGCCAGGGTTTAGTCTATAAAACAGCCAAATAATAAAAACGACCACAGCGGCCACAATCAAATAGGGTAGTACATTGATGATGAATGCGAGTAAACCATTGGGGTCATAATCTCCCACAAGCCAGTCCCAGAAGTTATGCCAAATCCTGCTCATCCAATTCCTATAATCTGTCCACCAATTGCTCGTTTCTTCTAGCGCTATGTATCGAAATGCCTCCTCTTTTTTTAATTCCGCTAGTATTTCCGAAGAAAGGGTTAAAGGAGTCCTTTCTATGCTATCATAAGCTATCACTTGCGGGATTTCTTTTTTAGGTGCCACCAAGCTATCCTGTGCAAATACACAACAGCTAAAACAGAGCAATATAAAATAGAAGTACTTCAATAATAGTTTAATTAGTAACGTATTATGGTGTCATCATCGTTTGAGCTACCAAGGGTTTCAATCGTCTCTAAAGTTCCTGTTTGGTTTTTCTTTTCATTTAAGTTGTAGTACACAAATACCGTAGCGACAGAAATAAGTGTATATCCTAAGTATTGGCCAATCATTCCAATGGCATTTAAAATCGTATACCCTATATCAAACATAGCGGTAGGGTCGCTAGTTATCGATTCTGCATTGGTGAACGCTTTAAAAAAGAAATATACGTATTGCGGAATTTGAAATATAATAGCCATGATATAGTACAAGATACCCATTACAAAAAGCGTAATAAAAGTCATCCACCATTCTCCTTTTATTAATTGAAAAGAATAACCAATAGTATCTGTCACCGAACGTTTTTCAATAATAAGTATAGAGTAGGTTGCAACAAGCGAAATTCCCAAATAGATACCTGGAGCTACACAGAGTACCGTTCCTCCTGCAATCATTAACCCAACCAAGATGTTTAAGCCTACCAAACTCCAGAAATCATTGCGTACTCCAGAGGTGATTTCCTCTTTCACGACAAGTCCTTCATTCTTAATGTAAGACTTTATATAATGATTAATAACTCCATATAATAGAGCGTAATAAGCTAGTCCTGAAACTATAAGTATGAGTCCTGCAATTATAAAAGTAAAGGTAAATGTTTCTAGCCCACCAAAGTTACCAACATTGCCAATAGTAGATGAAATTGATTGGGTATATATTACAAGCCCAACAATCATAATGAGTAATGCAGGTCCTGCAATACGAAAAATATATCCAAAGAGTTCTTTTCCGTTCTGCCTTAAAAATCTAAATGTGTCATTTAGTATTTCACCAAGATCTCTTTCTTTTTTAAATTGTATTATTTCTTTCATAGGGTATCTATATCTATTGTAGGTAGCGCTTTTTGTACTTTTCTTTTAAGTTGAATTGGGTATAAAACATAATACCACACGATAAGAGTCAATGAGGAGCCAATGATGCTAATGGCTAGCCAATCTGGCATTTCTGTATGTCTGGTTACAAAACCTTCTAAAAATCCAGCAATGATGAAAAAAGGAATGGTGCTTAGCATAATTTTGAGTCCGTCTTTTACACCACGAACGAATGATTGTAGTCTTGTATAGGTTTTAGGAAACAAAATACTATTACCCAATACTAGTCCTGCACATCCTGCAATAATAATCACCGAAATTTCAATAGTACCATGAATCCAAATAGTGCGTATAGATTCCCAACCTACTCCATATTCAAAAAAGAAATACTGGAAAGAGCCTAGCATTACAGCATTTCGCATCATAATAAATAAGGTTCCGAGTCCTAAGAAAATACCAAATAAAAAGGCATAGAGCGCTACCCGGATATTATTTAAAGTGATACCAATAAACATTTCTACTGCTCCCATTTTCTTGTAAACTCCCATAGGATCACCATTCTCGATATTATCAATGGTCATGTTTACATAGCCATCGCCCATAATAAGGCGGACAAAATTTCCATCGGTTGCAGCAGAATATGCTCCAACAATAGAGAATAATAAAAATGTCAAAAATGCAATGAGTAACGGTCTGTGATACTGTGCAAAGAACAATGGAAACTCCTTGGTGAAAA
>JBNMOX010000315.1:0-3124 GCA_051275835.1 Patiriisocius sp. | reverse complement strand
GGGTCATGATTTAATGCATCATAATCCATATGCGAAAGAACGTTTTAAAGAGGCCAATAACAATCTAGAAAAGCTCATCTCTATTTTTGAAAGTGGTGATGTAGATGCTTTTATTAGCCTAGTTGAAAGTGAAGCTTTGCAATTACACGCCATGATGATGGCAAGCAAACCGTATTTTATTTTAATGAAGCCTCATACGGTAGAGATTCTTAATCGTATTTGGGACTATAGAGCTAAGACAGGAAGTAAAGTATGCTTCACACTAGACGCTGGAGCTAATGTACACGTGTTATATCCTGGTTCAGAAAAAGAGGAGGTACAGGCATTTATTAAAAATGAGCTTGCCCAATTCTGTAAAAATGGTGAGTATATTCACGATCAAACGGGTCTAGGCGCTTCTGCAATTTAACGCTGCACTAATAATTTAACCGTTTGCTTTTTATCGTCTCCTACTAGTGTGATAAAATACATTCCTTCTGCCCATGAATCCGTATTTAGGGTAGTTGTTTCTGCTAGAATCCTTACGTTTTGTAGTTGTTTCCCAGTAACATCGCTTATAGAAAGTATCGAGTTTTTAGAAATCAAATTTGAAGATACTAAAATTTCAGCAGTACTAGATACAAGATTTTTAGTGAGTGAAAATAGGATTGAGGTATCATTTAGAGCTGTGTTTAGTACTATGGTTTCTGCTTCTAGGACGACACTGTTTGGCTGGCATAATACATTAAAAACAATGTCATTAATAAAACCAGGATCCTCATAAACCTGGTCTGGTAAAGTACATGAGTCTAGACCAAGTTGCGCTGTAAAAACGGTGAACTGTTCACCAACTTCAAAAGGACCGTCTATGGGTGGAATAAAAATATTTCCAGAAATACTGCCACTGCCAATAAAACGAATTAAGTCATTTTCTCCCGCAGTGGTGTCAATATCAATGCGCAACGTACTGGAGCTACTTGCTGCAAATACATTTACAAAATCTATAGTTCCTACTTCATCTCCACCAGGTGAGATGGTTCCGTCGTTAATAAAGGTGCCTGTAATGTCCAGTATTCCTGTTCCTTGAATGGTCCCATTACTTGTGTTGTTTAGTAGGACGTCAAGACCTAAAAATAAAAGTTGCTCGCCTCCATCAATATCTATGGTGCCTTCATTGGTAAATTCCAATACCAAGTAAGAAAAGCTTGGAGATGCGCCATCAAAACTTTTCTTAAAAAGCCCGATGTTGTTAAATTGCGAGTCTATATTATTATTATTAAGTAAACCAGAGCGACCTATAATTTCAAAGGTGGCACCCAATTCATTATTGATGATTACTTGCGATAGGTTTAAAAACCCAGTGTTTTCAAGGATGATACTTCTGCTGTTATTGATGGTTACTTGTGTGAGTTGTTTTTGTGTTAATTCGGTCACTCTTATAAATCCTTGATTGTTTAAAACTCCTCCGTTAATGCTTCCGTTTTTTAACTTTAAGTTTCCAACAGGAGAAATGTTTAGGGTATTGGTAAGGTGTAATACATTGTTAAGTTCAAGGATGGCCGCACCTTCTAGTTCAATACTATTTGCAAAAGCATTTTGAGCCGCTACAATAGCTTCAAAGCCATCGGGTATAACAACAGTGCTCGAAGCATCTGGAACACTATTGTCACTCCAATTAGCCGGGTTGTGCCAATTGCCATCTCCATTAATATTTAAAAACTCATGTGTTTGTGCTTGCAGTAAAAAAGCAAACATCAAAAATACGACAAGGAGTAATTTTTTTTTCATGAATATTATTTTTTATAGCTAAGGTATAAAATATCAGCATATTACATAGTTTGGTACCTTTTTATCTTTAGGAGTTTGATAACAGTATATGCGCTCTTTTAAAGTATCTTTGTAATTATTATGTATCTTTAAGGGTACAAATCAAGCATTTATGAGAGGCCCTCTTTTCTACTCAAAAATATTACTCTTTGGAGAGTATGGTATTATCAAAGATTCCAAAGGACTTTCCATTCCATATAATTTTTTCAAAGGCGCATTAAAAATGGATGAGCACCATACGGTGGCTACAACCAAATCTAATGATAGTTTAAAACGTTTTGCTGCGTATTTAGAGAAACTACAAGAAGACCAGCCCAATTTGGTGAGCTTTAATATTGGAGCGCTACAAGAAGATGTTGGACAAGGAATGTATTTTGATAGTAGTATTCCACAAGGCTATGGTGTAGGAAGTAGTGGTGCTTTGGTAGCTGCTATGTATGATAAATACGCGACAGAAAAAATTACCGTACTTGAAAATTTAAACCGTGAAAAGCTGTTGGAATTAAAGAACATCTTTGCGGCCATGGAATCTTTTTTCCACGGAAAATCTTCAGGGTTAGACCCATTGAATAGTTATTTAAGCTTGCCTATTCTTATTAATAGTCGAGAAGACATAGAAAGTGCAAACATTCCTTCACAGGCTATAGATGGAAAGGGTGCTGTGTTTTTATTGGATAGTGGTATTACCGGTGAAACGGCTCCTATGGTAAATATCTTTATGGAAAATATGAAGCAGGAAGGTTTTAGAAATATGTTGAAAAACCAATTTGTAAAACATACCGATGCTTGCGTTCATGATTTCTTAAAAGGAGATGTAAACTCACTCTTTGGAAATGTAAAACAACTTTCAAAAGTAGTCTTTGATAATTTTAAACCTATGATTCCTCCAGCTTTCCATACCTTATGGAAAAAAGGGAATCGATACGAACACTTACTACCTAAAATTATGTGGTTCTGGTGGTGGAGGTTATATGTTAGGCTTCACTGAAGATATTGATGAAGCACGCGCAGCTCTTAAAGGGCACACTCTTGAAGTAGTATACAATTTCTAGATAGATTCAATTCATTTTATCTTATGCTAAGCCGGAAACAAAAACACATCTTGTTAAAGTTTTTCAGCTTGTTTTCCGTCGTGAGGGGCTATAATATTTTAGTTATTATTCTTGCCCAATACCTTACGGCTATATACATCTTAGCACCCGACTTACCATTGGGTAAAGTGCTTTTTGATGTCAATCTTTTAATGTTGGTCTTAGCTTCTGCAGCGGCCATTGCTGGGGGCTATATTATCAATAGTTTTTATGACAGTGAAAAAGAT
>JBNMOX010000314.1:0-3133 GCA_051275835.1 Patiriisocius sp. | reverse complement strand
TGTTCTTGCAATAAAAAGCTCTTTCGCTTTCTGTTTTTAAAGGAATTAACACAAGAAAATGAGACCAAGACAAATGTCGTGACAGTGTAACGACATTTTCAAAATCTGGAAACTTCTCAACAAATTGAATCATTCGTCTTACATTTTTTTACTTAAAACTACTACCGAAATTCGTTGTCAATTCTCGTGACAATGTAACGAGAATCTGTTTCCCGTATTCGGCTCTGTCATTTTCTAAAATATCTGTTTGTATTCGTTTTCCAATTTGCCAAAACATTAAAGTCAAAGAGCTATTAGCTTGAATAGCTACTTGATTCTTCGTCTTTTCTATGATTGAAGTTAAATCGGTAAGTACATTGTGATATTCTATTTTCTCAATTGGCATTTTCTGTTTTTTTTCGGTAAACCAAAGATAATGTTAAAAATTTCACTTTCTGTTTTAAAATGGTATTCCTTCTTTTCCTGAAGCTTTCTTGGTCATTGGTACCCAACGTTTTCTTTTCTTAACGGGCTTATTTTTCAATACAAATTTAGCTATTCCGCCACTAAGGTAAAGGTGGTTGAACCAATAGCCCGATAAACCCGTTTTGGTTTTAAAAACCATCTGTTTTCTTAGGTTAAACGATTGGTAATGCTTCATAATGCCTAAGTAGGAATTTAAACTGCTTAAAAGCGTTTCTTGTTCTGCTTTGGTGGGTTTACGGTTTTGTACTACTTTGTTTTGTTTGGCTATAGCATTATAAAAATTTCCTTTTATATCCTAACCCCGATAACACAAACATCATCTACTTGTTCTATGTCTCCTTTCCAATTAGAAAATACTTCATCTAACTTTTGATGTTGTTCTTGCATTGGTAAATGAGAGATAGATAATACATACTCACGCATTTTCTTTATCATAAACTTCTTGCCTTTAGAACCTCCAAATTGGTCTTGAAATCCATCAGTGAGTGTATAGATTTGGTCGCCTTTTTGTAAATCAAGTTCTCCTCCTACAAATGGCATGTGGTCAAGTTCATGTTTACCAACAGGCATCTTTTCCGCTTTTATTTGAATTACCTCGTTATCTCTTATTACCCAAATTGGGTTTTGAGCTGCAGTGTAAGTCAGTTTTTTATTCTCGAAATCAAAGCAGACAATACTTGCATCCATACCATCCTTTCCACCTTCAGGACTACCATCTTTTTTTAAACGTTTAATAATGGATTGTCTCGTTTTATTAAATATTTCGTGCGGTGTGGTAGCTCCTTCCTTTACCGCTCCTTCTATTGAGGAAATGTTTAGAATACTCATAATGGCTCCTGGTACTCCATGACCTGTACTATCTGCATTGACTACAGCAAATGTTCCATTAGACAACAAGTCAGCCCAATAAAAATCACCACTTACTACATCCTTTGGCTTAAAGAAAACAAAGTAGTCTTTAAGGTTGGTATCTAGTATTTCTTTAGTGGCTAGAAAGCTTCGTTGAATCCGCTCAGCATAATCAATACTATCTGTTATCTCTTTATGTGCTTCCTCAATAATTTCTTTTTGATGCTCCACCTCTTGCAAGGTAGTTTCCACTTTTCCCTTTTGTTCTTCAATAACTCCCTTTTGTTTGGAAGTAACTCTAAACCGATTAAAGATAAAACCACCGAAAAGTAGTGCTAACCCTAATCCTCCGTAAAGAAAATAGGCCTGCTGTTTTTGCGCTGTTGCTTCTAATTCGTGCTGTTTGTTTTCTGCTTTTTCTGCAGTTAGTAAAGCATCTTTTACTTTATCTGCTTCCGCATTGGTAACACTATCTGCAGCAGCTTGTTTTTCATAAGCGTATTTATATTCTTGTTGTATTACTGCTTTTTGGTTTTCTTCACTTTCCATACTATCTCTGGTTGAGATATACAATTCATACATTTCTAGGCTTTCTTTGTAGTGGTCCAGTTTCTTATTGATTACCCAAAGATTTGAGGCGGCTTCTTTTATTCTCAATGCTGCACCTATTTCCTGCGCTATGGTTAAAGACTGTAGACTGTATTTATACGCTTTGGCATAATCACCTTGTTCTATATAAATGAATGCAATGTTGTTTAAAGATGTTGCGATACCATTTTTATCTCCAACCTCTTCTCTTAATTTCAAGCTTCGTATATAGTAATCTATTGCTTTGGTATAATCGTTTTGGTCGCGGTAAATGTTTCCAATGTTGATTAAAGAGTATGATATGCCTTTTTTATCACCAAGCTCTTCATATATTTTCAAGCTTTTGCTTTGGGATTCGATGGCTTGGGTATAATCACCTTGGCGATAATAAATGACCCCAATGTTGGTTAAAGACATTGCTATTCTCTTTTTATCTCCAATTTCTTCTCCTATTTTCAGGCTTTGAGTATAGTATTCAATGGCTTTGGCATAATCACCTTGTTCTTTATAAATGACTCCAATGTTGTTTAAAGCCAGTGCTATGCCCACTTTATCTCCAACCTCTTCTTGTATTTTGAGGCTTGGGGTATAGGATTCGATGGCTTTTGCATAATCACCATAGTAATAATATATGTTTCCAATGACATTAAGAGCATTTCCTTTTGAATCGAGAAACTTAGCTTTCTCCTGCTTGTCCAAGTTCTTTTTAAGGTTTTTATTACACAGGCTGTCAATTTTTTGGTTAAGCACAAAATCCAAATCAGGATCGGTACTGTAGATAATGTCATCCCATGCTATCCAAGCGTTTAAAATAGCGGTGTCGTGCTTTGCAGATGTGATTACCTGCTGTAAGGAGTCTACCTGTGCTTGTTGGTCAGCAGAGAGTTGTGCAGTGCTGAAAATGGGTAATAGAAGTAATATGTAGATTAGATTTTTCAGTTTTTTTTTTATGTTCTACAACGTTTAGAATAAACAGTCGCTTTAGTGCTGTTTATTTTTTGTGTGTGCCTCGAATGGCAAATATAGTTCTTTTACAGAACATCCCAAAGGGTTAAAGTCCCTGACACGAGAGGGTAAGGACTCTAAGTGAAGCAAGTGGCAAGGTTGTTACCCGTGAGGGTAGAATTGAAGTAAGCCAGACTGCGCAATTGGTTCTAACGAACAGGAACTGGATATGAGGCTATCAGGTTGGATAAGTAAGCACACCTTTGCGAAGTCCAAAAGCGTATAT
>JBNMOX010000313.1:0-3150 GCA_051275835.1 Patiriisocius sp. | reverse complement strand
TTTTTATAAGTTCGATACATAAGGAATATAGTTTATGGTTAATGATCTGTATTAGATTCTATTAACGCAGTTTAGGAAATTTCTTTGGATTTGATTCATGCATCATTTCATATACTTTCTCAAAAACATCTTCTGTAGAAGGTTTACTAAAATAATCTCCGTCTGTTCCATAAGCAGGTCGATGTGGCTTTGCAGCTAATGCCTGTGGTTTACTATCTAGATATTGATATCCATTTTGATCATCTACAATGTTTTGTAAAATATACGCTGAAGCTCCTCCGGGGACATCCTCATCAATCACCAACAAACGATTTGTTTTCTGGATACTTTTCACCATATCATGATTGAGATCTAAGGGAAGTAATGATTGCACATCAATCACCTCAGCATCAATACCCACTTGTTGTAATTCTTTAGCAGCTTCTTCTACGATGCGCAGTGTGCTTGCGTATGATACTAGTGTGATGTCTGTTCCTTCTTTTATGGTCTCAACAAGACCAATTGGGGTTTTAAATTCGCCTAAATTGGTCGGTAAAGGTTCTTTTAAACGGTATCCATTTAAGCACTCAATAACCAATGCTGGCTCATCTGTTGTTAATAGGGTATTGTAGAAACCTGCTGCTTTGGTCATGTTTCTAGGAACCAAAATATACATACCACGTAATAAGTGAATTAATCCACCCATTTGCGATCCACTGTGCCAAATACCTTCGAGTCTATGTCCCCGAGTACGAACAATAAGCGGTGCTTTTTGTTGTCCTTTTGTACGGTAACGGAGGGTTACCAAATCATCACTCATGATTTGTAATGCGTACAAGATATAATCTAAGTATTGTATCTCCGCAATAGGGCGGAGGCCTCTCATGGCCATTCCAATACCTTGTCCTAGAATCGTGGCTTCTCTAATACCGGTATCACTTACACGAAGTTCCCCGTATTTTTCTTGCATGCCTTCTAGCCCTTGGTTTACATCACCAATAGTACCTGCATCTTCACCAAAAATTAAAGTCTCTGGATATTTGCTGAAAATGGCATCAAAATTATCGCGCAACACTACACGTGCATCCACTTCTTCAGCTTCTGCATCATAGGTAGGAAGCACTTCTGCAATGGTTTTTGCATTTACAGTATCCTCACTGTATAAATCTGAGGAGTATTTAGGCTGTATGGTTTCAAAATAATTGTTTAACCAATCTTGTATTTGTTTCTTTTCTGTACTCTCTTCATTAATGACGTAGCGTAATGCTTTTCTAACAGTACCCGCAATATTTCTTCGAAGTGGTTCTTTTTCTGAAGCCAATTCGTTCTTTATGATGTCTATGAAATTCTTGTTATCAGAAGCTTCGGCAAGGTTTGCAAGCAAAGTAACAGCTTCTTCTTGTTCTTGCTTTTGAGGTGCTACAAAGGCATCCCAGGCAGCTTTTTTACCCTCACGCACTTGCTTTTTAATATCTTTTTCAATCGCTAGTAAGGCTTCATCGGTAGCAAAGTTATTGTCTAGCATCCAAGTACGCATTTGCACATTACAGTCAAATGCTGCTTCCCAAGCCAAACGCTCTTTACTTTTATATCTTTCGTGAGATCCACTGGTAGAATGTCCTTGTGGCTGGGTTAATTCTTTTACATGAATTAAAACAGGTACATGTTCTTCTCTTGCAATTTTTGAAGCTTTTTGATAGGCGTCTACAAGTTCTGGATAATTCCAACCCATGACACGAATAATCTCATAGCCATTGGCGTTTTCATCCCGTTGAAAACCCTTTAAAATTTCAGAAATATCTTCTTTGGTTGTTTGGTGCTTGGCATGAACAGAAATACCATACTCATCATCCCATACGTTAATAACCATGGGTACTTGTAAAACCCCTGCAGCATTAATAGTTTCCCAGAACAAGCCTTCACTTGTACTAGCATTCCCAATTGTTCCCCAAGCCACTTCATTACCTTTGTTAGAAAGGTTGCTGAAATGTTCTAGCCCTTTTACCTGTCTAAATATTTTTGAAGCTTGCGCTAGTCCTAATAATCGTGGCATTTGCCCAGCAGTAGGAGAGATGTCTGCACTACTATTTTTGATTTCTGAAAGATTTTTCCAGCTGCCATCTTCGTTAATTGTTGGTGTTGCAAAGTGACCACCCATTTGGCGACCTCCACTCATAGGATCTGCCTTTATATCGGTATGACCATATAGGCCAGCAAAGAACTGCTGTATATTTAAGGCCCCAATAGCCATCATAAAAGTTTGATCCCGGTAGTATCCACTACGCCAGTCTCCAGCTTTAAACGCTTTTGCCCAAGCCAATTGTGGTACTTCTTTACCATCACCAAAAATTCCAAACTTAGCTTTTCCTGTCAATACTTCACGACGCCCTAACAAACTACATTCTCTACTTGTAACTGCAATTTTATAGTCGTTTAAAATTTCGGCTTTAAAATCGTCAAAAGACAGGTCCTTATTTGTTTTTGGGTTTGTTTGCATAGTCAAGATTTTTCTGGTGTTAGCTTCTTGCAAAAGTACTAAAAATCAAGATGCAAAGCAACGTGTATTTGTTGCGATATTATTAGGGATAAAGTAAATTTATTAGGAATTATTTAATTTTTAAAGTGATTTTAACAATGAAGATGCGAAATGTAAATTTCATAGCTCTGTAAATGTAATGATTTTGGAGTATTAATTTAAATAACTATGTAGCCGAAATATTAATTTTTTCTTTCTATTTTTTTATAAATTTCAGTGTTTTAACTCCTTGGTTAGTAGTAACTTTTGCAAAGTAAAGCCCCTTATTAAGTCCAGAAACATCAACCGTATTAGTGTTTGTTAAAAGTACTTGTTGGCCTAGGTGATTGTATATGATTACGCTGCTAATTTCTAGATTAAACGTTATTTTGTTTTCAGCTGGATTAGGATATAAAAGAATAGTAGCATGTGTTTCATTTCCTGTAATCCCCAATTCAACATCGATTACTATGGTTACAGTAGCTTCATTTGATATTGCTCCTTCTGTATCACTAATAGTATACGTATAACTATCACTAGTTTGTGTATTTCCATTGTGTAGATATGTAATGGTACCGTCAGGGTTTACGCTTGCAGTTCCATGTGTGGGTGCATTTGCTGTGGTTACCGTTGTAAGATCTAAGTCACTGTCTACA
>JBNMOX010000312.1:0-3176 GCA_051275835.1 Patiriisocius sp. | reverse complement strand
GAATTGGGGAAAATAATTTAACATAAAGCATTATCGTGTATTTGAAATGACCTTTGAATCCCCTAAAAAAACTGCAAAATAAAAACAACATAATATGGAAAAGCTCACCAATAAAGAAGAAGATATCATGCAAGTGCTTTGGCAATTAGAAAAAGCATTTGTAAAAGAAATAGTCGCTGCACTTCCAGAAGAGAGTCATTATAACACCATTTCTACCATTGTACGTGGCTTGGAAGAAAAAGGATATGTTTCCTACAATGCATTTGGTAAAACACATCAATACTATCCTGCTGTAACTAAAGAGGCCTACGCGCAAAAGTTTTTAAACTTAGCATCCCAACGCTTTTTTGATAATAGTTATAAAAGCATGGTCTCCTTTTTTGCCAAAGAGCAAAAGATTAGCGCCAAAGAGTTAAGGGAAATTTTAGAAATCATAGAAAAAGAACAATAACATGGAAGCATTTGTATACATCTCAAAGTCTATCGCAATATTGTCTATTTTCTATCTAGTCTATTTTCTTTTTTTTAGAAAAGATACCTTGTTTAAGGCCAAAAGGCATTTCTTCCTGGCAGGAATCATTGCGGCTATTGTATTACCCTTTGTAGAATTTACCAAAACAATATATATAGAACAGCCCATCCTTTCGGAAACAGCCTTTTCAATGGCCAACTTTGTGCCTGCAAAACAAAGCATTCAAGGTATTCCTGTAGCTATTCCTTTTGATTGGTGGATGCTTGTATATGGTATTTACATGGCAGGAATCATTGTTTTATTACTACGGTTTAGCATACAGCTTATATCCTTATGGAAAATTTTAAAAAGCAATCCTGCTCATAAACATGGCATCTATTTATTTGTAGAGACTTCGAAAAACATATCGCCTTTTTCATTTTTTAATTATATCGTTTTTAATCCAAAACAGCACAGTCAAGAAGAACTAGAAATGATCTTGCATCATGAAAAGATACACGCTTCGCAATGGCATTCTATAGACTTAATAGCTGCCAATTTAATACGCGCGATACAATGGATCAATCCTTTTTCTTGGTTTTATAAGAAGAGTTTGGAAGAAAACCTAGAGTTTATTGCAGATCAAGAAACCGCAGCACAAGTACCATCAAAAAAACAATACCAGTTAACGCTTGTAAAGACTTCATCACCTTTAATAGCAACAGCCTTAACAAGTCAATTTTATCAATCATTCATCAAAAAACGAATCATTATGTTAAACAAAAGCACATCACAAAAACGAAATCTATGGAAACTAAGTTTAGTTCTCCCATTATTATGCTTCTTTCTATGGAGCTTTAACGTGAAAGAAGAAATCACCTACCTAAGTTCCGAAAACACGATCAATAAAAGCATAGCAGACTTTAGCATTTTACCCACAACAACAGATGCAGCACTTGATTTGATGGAAGCCTACTTTGAAGAGGAATATGCCACTGCCATGGTGAAAATTAAAAACAGGAAACGAGATGAAAACGGCAGTATTATTGCATTCGATTTTCAAACCAAATTTAAAGGGCAGGATACCTTTCAAACTCGTTTCTCTCAAGGCAAAGCACCAGATGCAACAAATGATGCCTATAATGGACATACGATACAGTATCATGAGGGAGCACTCCTTGTTTCTGAAATAGGACCCAAAGCCACATCATTTAAAATTACAGAAGATACGGTAGCTTTCAAAAATTTAGATTTTGTCCTAGCTAACAAAGCACTAGTAAAAGAAAAAGCAATCATTATTACTGCGGAAATTTCCGAAGCACAATTAAATGCTATTGAATTTCAAATAGAAAACCAATCTGATGCTTTTGAAATAGATTTTAAAGACAGAAAGCGAAATGCTGCTGGACATCTTGTTAAATTAAGCATAGATACTAAATACGCTGGACAAGCACGTTTTTATAAAAACGTAACCTATACGGGTGTAAAAAACAACAAGACTATTGGAACACTTCAACTACAAGTCTTAGACAATCAATTACATTTTGGAGATACAGAAGGTACGATGCTTCATAAAATTTCACCAGAAGGTGTGGTAGGTCTAATATTTCCGAAGAAAGAAGATTCAGTAAGTGAAACACAGACCATGGGAGAAAACCCATTGTATATAATCAATGGTACAGAATACCATAAAGTAGACTTACCAGCGAACACGAATTATGAAGTGAGCGATGGTATTGAAATATTACATCCCAAAGAAGCTTTAAAAAAGTATGGTGAGAAAGGGAAAGATGGTGTATTTATCTTTAAAGGCATCACAACATTTAATGAGGATGTGATAGAAGAAGAAACAAATGCCCCTAAAGAAATTAATGCCCTTATTACCAAAGAATCTTCTGCAGCTGTCTTTAAAAAGATCAAACAAGAATTGATGGATCAGCATGGTGTTGAGCTACGTTATATTGACCAACGCAATGCAAAAGGAGAAATCAACAACCTAGAATTTTACTTTTTTGAAAATGACAAAGAAATAGGCACCCTTGGGCTTGGATTGTATGACCCTGCTCCTATTGAGACCTCAACATTTTTCTATACTCCAAATAGACGCTTTAATTTTTGGAATGCAACGAAAGAAGCAACACTTAAAGAGACACAAAAAGAAACGCAACATTATTCAAGTGAATATCTTGAGCATATGAGCGATAAAGTACCTTCAAGTTTTAATTTTAGAATTACAAAAGACACTTCCGATGAAGACTTAGAAGATTTCAAAAACAAGCTTAAAGAAAATTTTGATATCAAATTTGAGTATTCCGTAAAAAGAAACAACAATCAAATTATTTCCATCAACATTAATTATACGGATAGCAATGGTGATCGTGGAAATTATAATGTACATGATACAGACCCGATTCATGAATTCAATTTCTACAAAAACAAGCATGGTATTGGCTTTGCACTTGCGGAAGACCCAAATTATTCCAAAATACATACTGAAGAAAAAGAGATCCAAGAAATAAAAGATATCCATAAGTTAAAAAACAAGCAACTTAAAAAAGAAGAAAAGAATTTAAATAAAACTCAAAATTCTCTATATCGAATAGATAGCATACAATACAACAACAAAATAATGCACACACAACATAGTGTACAAAATAACACACAGAATACGGCAAAAACCTATTATCATTTAAGTACTGAAAACAAACATATTACAGAGCTTCTT
>JBNMOX010000311.1:0-3189 GCA_051275835.1 Patiriisocius sp. | reverse complement strand
GACCCTCTGATTAACAGTCAGATGCTCTAACCAACTGAGCTAAAGAGGAATTTCATATAGAAAAATAAAGGCTATTGCCCTTAGCGGATGCAAATATAAATTAATTTTTATCTGCAACAAATAATTTTTTGTTTTTTTTACCCTCCAAAGAAGTATCTATAGATGTCATTCCCATTTGCAAACAAAACTAAAGCAATTAATAGAAAGAATCCAGCTATTTGAGCATACTCCATAAACTTATCATTTGGCTTACGACCACTAACCATTTCGTACAATAAAAACATGACGTGTCCTCCATCTAGTGCAGGGATCGGCAAGATGTTCATAAAGGCTAGTATGATAGATATAAGCGCTGTTGTTTGCCAGAAACTAACCCAGTCCCAAGTATCTGGAAACAGGCCGCCAATGGCTCCAAAACCTCCTACTTGAGAAGCTCCTTTTTTGGTGAATACATATTTAAATTGGGTTACATAATCTTTCAATACATCTATTCCGTATCCTATTCCTCCTGTAACACTCTCACCAAAACTATATTCTTTCCGTATAGAGTTACTATAAGGTCTTAATCCTATTTGTCCATTTTCATTTGGCGTTGCTTTTATAATTACTTCTGCACCCCCACGATTTACAACAAATACATTTTCTTTTTCACCATTTTCTTTCACCAATTCTTGAAACTCATGCCAATACACTATCGGTATTCCATTTACAGCTACAATTTTGTCTTCTTTTAGAAAACCGGCCGCCGCAGCGGGATAAGTTTCATCACCAATCACTCCAAGAATAGGCGCTACTCGTTCTGTAAAAGGCCTTAACACATCATTCTCAAACATAATGTTACCGATGTCTTCTGGCATGGCAATAGTTTCTTTCTGGCCATTGGTATGCAACACCTCAACACTGCTTACATCGCGTAAAAACAAATATTTATTAATAGCAGTTACATTTTCAAAAGGTTCTTCATTTAGAGATAGAATTTGATCTCCATCTTGGAATCCATATGCATTAAATGATGCATCTACTGCAAAACCCTCGGGTAATTGCGCGTTGGTTGTTATATCGCGACCATAGAAATTTAAAATCCCCATATAAATTACAAATCCAACAATGATATTGACTGTCACACCACCCAACATAATAATAAGACGCTGCCATGCTGGCTTAGATCTAAACTCCCAAGGTTGCGGCGGTAATGCCATTTGCTCTTTATCCATGCTCTCATCAATCATTCCGGAAATTTTTACATAGCCCCCAAGCGGCAACCATCCAATACCATATATGGTCTCCCCTATTTTTTTGCTGAAAAGCGCAAACTTGACATCAAAAAACAAGAAAAATTTCTCTACACGAGTTTTAAATATTTTAGCAGGTATATAATGTCCTAATTCATGTAGGACAATCAATAAAGATAAACTTAATAGTAATTGTATTGCTTTAACGGCAAATGGACTCATAGCTCAATAAATAGGTTATTATTTTCTCTTTTCTTTCTCAAAAACCAGACCTAAAAGGTTCGCACTGTCATAAAACACAAGGCCTTTCTGTAGCGCACAAAAGTAACCTATTCTATACTGCAAAAAAAATGTTGTTTTTATCGGTTTAATCCTACCGAAATATGATTGGTTTCAAGCGCATTCGTTTCATTTTTAGGTCGTATTTTTGTAGTAATTATTAGCCCTTTGCCCATGCTTCAGTTTTTTTCAAAATATAAGTTTCTTGCCATTGTTTTGGGCATCCTCTCGATCATTATCATTTCGGCGATTTATAGTGTCTTAAAACCTGTAGAGGTGCTTCCCATTTACCAACCTTCTAAAGTAAGTTCTGAACTGGTAGACCCCGATATTCAGCATCAAAAAAAATACCACACGGTAGGTGATTTTAGCTTGATCAATCAAAACGGTAACATCATTACCCAAGACAGCTATGAAAATAAAATTTATGTAGTAGACTTCTTCTTTACTACCTGCCAAACCATTTGCCCTATTATGACAGGCAATATGGCAACCTTACAAAAAGAATTACGTAACAATCCAGAGGTGTTATTACTTTCTCATACGGTAATGCCCGAAATTGATGACGTCCCGCAACTTAAAAAATACGCGAAAGAAAAAGGGGTAGATGCTGCCAAATGGAATTTAGTAACGGGCTCCAAAGAAGAAATTTACAATCTTGCAAGAAAACAATACCTTGCCGCCAAAGAAAATCCTGGGGATCCCTTAGGTCTTGTGCATACAGAAAACTTTGTGCTTATAGATAAACAAAAAAGAATTCGTGGGTTTTATGATGGTACTGTGGCAGAAGACATGGAGAGCGTGTTACACGATATTGCCGTACTTCAAAACGAAGGCAAAAAGACAATGTTCTTTGGCCTTATTAAGCACTAGTAGTTTCTGGAATCTCCTTAGGGGAAATGACCCTAAAAACGGATACTTGCGTTAAAATTTCAGAATACATCTCACAAAGCTTTGTGAGACCGTTACAAATAATTATTTTTGCTTGTTTAAAATCAATCTAAATAAAAATGACAACCATTGCTTCATTAAAAAAAGGACAACGTGGCATTATAAAAGAGTTCTCTGTAGACGTTGTTCCGCTGAAACTTTTGGAGATGGGCTGCCTGCCTGGTAATGAAGTAGCACTAGTTCAAACGGCACCCTTTCAAGACCCGCTGTACCTCAATGTAAATGGAAGTCATTTGGCGATTCGAAAAGAAACAGCCGCTCAGATTGAGATTGAGATTATGAAATAGTAATAAGCAAACAAATAAGATTTCCGCCTTTGCGGAAACTGAAGATGGCAAAACAGTTTAACGTTGCATTGATTGGAAATCCTAATACAGGAAAAACATCTGTATTTAATAAACTCACAGGCTTAAACCAACAAGTAGGAAATTATCCCGGGATTACCGTTGAAAAAAAACAAGGGATTTGTAAATTGGATCGTGGCGTTAAAGCGCATGTACTTGATTTGCCTGGAACCTATAGTTTAAATGCATCTTCACTAGACGAAAATGTTGTTATTGAACTCCTGCTTAATAAAAATGATAAAGATTTTCCAGACGTTGCAGTTGTTATTACAGATATAGAAAACCTCAAAAGAAATTTATTACTCTTCACCCAAATTAAAGATTTGGGAATTCCTACCATCTTGACGATCAATATGGCAGACCGCATGAAGCGAAAAGCCATA
>JBNMOX010000310.1:0-3193 GCA_051275835.1 Patiriisocius sp. | reverse complement strand
GTGATAACAAACGAGACTTAAGCAGACTCAAAAAAAGTTTTAATAATTAAGTTTTTCTACTACCTAACATACAATATCACTCTACTCTTTTAGCAATCAATCTGATTTGCCCCATGTGGTTCGCTTGATGCGCCATAACATGGTACCAAGCCCAGTGATAATTCATCCTGTTAGGTTTTTTTTGTAACCAGACATCATCTTTAGTTTTGAGTAATCTCTTGGTATCCTTACGCACTTCATCCCAAATATCTAAATAATATTTAATAGGATTCCCCTTCAATTTTTCACGCCCTGCATCACCCAAATTCATGGCGGCACCCCATACTTTATCTTCCTCTTTAGTGAAAACCCTACCTTCAAAAGTATAGACTTGATAATATTTTTCGGTGGCAGCCAAATGAAACACCATAGCTCCTATGCTATTGGCCTCCTCGTCTAGTAAAAAATCTGTTGCTTCTTGATCCAGGGAACTTACAGAGTAGGTAATTCTTGTTTTTAAATCATCAAGCATAGAGACTAAAATTCCAATATTAGGACTGTACCCTTTTTTGGCTTTAATAGTGTTTTGTGATGTTAATGTTATTGAAAACAATAAAACAACAATCGGTAGTATGGTTTTTTTCAAGAGTATACTTTTGATTAAAAGCGTATAATTAAAACATCTAAAACTGCAAAAAAGTATGTAACATTTCAACTAGCGGTTTGCAGAAGCTCTAACAAAAGAACAAATAAATACGATATAGGAATTCCCAGACGTTAAATTATTATCAATTGTTTAGCTCAAAGACCCTCAATTTGTATCTTCGTTTCAGTTAAATGTCTCCTACTACATGAAAAAACTGATATCACTACTCTTTTTCTTTATTATTACGCATGCACAATCTCAAATTATTGGTAAAATTACCAATACCAATAAGGAAGCATTACCATACGTAAACATTTATGTAAAAAATACCTATACAGGCACTACCTCTAATGACGACGGTAATTATGAATTAAATGTAGGAAAAGAAGGGGACTACATCATTATTTATCAATTTTTAGGATATAAAACGGTCACTAAAAAAGTGACAATTGAAAGCTTCCCATACATCCTTAATGTTTCTTTAGCTGCTGAATCAACAAGTCTAGATGAAGTTGTAATCAATAGCAATGAAGATCCAGCAGAGCGTATTATAAGAGCCACTATTGCACAACGAAAAGAAAACTTAGGCAAAATAAGCCATTACACTGCAGATTTCTACTCTAGAGGACTTTGGAAGGTAAAGAATGTACCAGAAAAAATACTTGGGCAGGAAGTTGGTGATCTAGAAGGCGCCCTTGATTCCACCAGAAGTGGGATTATATACCTTTCTGAAAGTATTTCAAATATATCATACCAGCAACCCAATGATTTTAACGAACGTATTATTGCAAGTAAAGTAAGTGGAAACGATAATGGGTTTAGTTTTAACAGTGCACAAGAATCTACATTTTCATTTTATGAAAATACCATAAAATTAAAAACAGCTATTGTATCCCCTATTGCAAACAATGCTTTTAATTATTATGACTATAAATTAGACGGGGTTTTTTATGAAGGCACCAAGCTCATAAACAAAATAAAAGTGATTCCCAAAAGACCTAAAGATCGTGTGTTTAAGGGGTATATTTATATTGTAGAAGATGATTGGCAATTATATGGTGTTGACATCTCAACCACAGGTGCCGCTATACAGGTGCCGTTCATTAAAGAACTTGTATTTAAGCAAAATTTTAAATACGACAAAGATCATGACTTTTGGGTAAAACTTTCACAAACTATAGATTTTGGTTTTGGTTTTATGGGCCTCAATGGAGATGGCCGATATATCTGTGTATATAGTAATTATGACTTTGAGCCTAATTTCAGCAAACGTTCTTTTAGTAATGAAGTGCTTTCTTTTGAACCCGAAGCGAATAAAAAAGATAGTTTATTTTGGACTGGTACACGTCCTGTACCCCTGACTAATGAGGAACTTGGTGATTATATAAAAAAAGATAGTCTTCAAAAACTAAGAAAATCAAGGCCCTATTTAGATTCTTTGGATCAAAAGTCAAACAGGTTTAGCTTAACAGATCCTTTATTGGGATATACCTACAGCAATACCTACAAAAAATGGCGCTTAAGCTATGAAGGTCCTGTTTCGGGTATTGCTTTTAATACCATACAAGGATATAATAGTAATGCAGGTTTACGCTTTTATAAATGGTATAACGACAACCAAACAAAGTGGTTGTCAGCCTATGCAAATGCAAGCTATGGTATTTCTGAAAATAAACTACGTTTTACTGGAGGCATTACCAAAAACTTTAATAGAAAGAATAATTTAAGAATTTCACTTACTGGAGGAAGCAAAATAACACAGTTTAATGATAGCGATCCTATTTCTCCATTAATTAATAGTGTGTCAACACTTTTCTTTGAAAGAAACTACCTCAAAGGGTATGAACTTGATTTTGTACAATTAAAGTATCGACAAGAACTTTTTAACGGACTAGAAATCTTTGCAAAGATTGCTTATGAAAATAGAAGCGCCTTGTTTAATACTACAGATCAATATTATTTTAATAACGAAGGAGTAAGCTACACTTCTAACAATCCATTAGCTCCACAAGACACTACCACACCCGGGGTTGAAGAGCATTCAACATTTAAATCTCAAATTACTGCACGTATTGTTTTTGGACAAAAGTATTTCTCAAATCCCGATATGAAATTTAATATTGGCAATGAACTATACCCCAGAGTTGATATTACGATAGAAAACGGATTGGGAGCCTCGCAAACCAAATTTAAGTACACACAGTTAAGAACAGAGGTCTACCAAGACTTTGTACTTGGAAATAAAGGTAAATTTTATTACAGATTAAAGGGTGGGACTTTTTTTAATGCAGATGACATCTCATTTGTAGACTACCAACATTTTAATGGTAACCAAACAAGAGTGGGAACAAGCGTAAACTACACCAATGTTTTTAATTTACTTCCATATTATAATCTAAGCACAAACAAAAGTTATCTAGAAGGGCACATAGAGCATGATTTTAGAGGATGGATTTTAGGCAAAATACCTGGTGTTAATCAACTCAACTTCAACCTAGTTGTTGGCGCACATATGCTGACTACTGAAACCAGAAGGCCCTATACCGAATTTTCGATAGGTATCGATAA
>JBNMOX010000309.1:0-3194 GCA_051275835.1 Patiriisocius sp. | reverse complement strand
CAGAATTACCAGACACGCATCATATTATTGCATTAAAAGCTCCACTCCCACTAAAACCTCAAGGAAATGCATGGTATAGTATTTATTTTGAAGCAGGTAATGGTAAGTTTAATGACGTACCACAAGCTCTTTCTGCTAGAGAACTAGTTATAGCTTGTATAGATGCTATTATAGAAAAATATGATGTAGATCCTAATAACATTACATTACTAGGGTTTAGTCAAGGTACTATTTTAAGTTTCGCTATAGCACTTAGCTATCCAGGCAAAATTAAAAATATCATTGGCTTAAGTGGCTATATTAGTGAAGAAATGCTAAAAGATGGATATGAAAACAACAACTTTAAGCACCTCAATATATATACTTCTCACGGAACAGTAGATCAAGTGATCCCGATTGCTTGGGCGAAAAAAACAGTTCCATTTCTAAAAGCTTTGGACATAGATTGCACCTATAGTGAATTTCCTGTGGGTCATGGTGTTTCACCACAAAACTTCTATGAGCTTACTACTTGGTTGAATAAACAATAACAAGATTTTAGTACCCTAATTAGGTTTTAAAATTTAGTTTGAAGAATACAGGAAAGAACTTATAGGGACAAGGTCTAATGTGTTGTTCTCATCAAAAAAGTATTCAATAATGAGTTCCCCCCAATTATTCCCATCAGAAAAATCGGCTTGTATCCATCTATGATTTAATAATTTTATTTTATTAATTTTAAAATCGCCACTTACAGATACTAAAGGAATTATAGGGTTACCTCCTTTTACTCCATTTTGATCGTATATTTTGTTTGTAATCATGGCTTCAACATCTGCTGCTTCTAAACCAAGGCGTTCAATGTATTCTATCGCGTTTTCATTACCTTGAAGACTAAAATAAGTAGCATCTTCAATCGCTTCGGAAAGAATAGATAAGGAATCTGTTGCTTTGTCTACTTTTTGCGAGAGTCCTTTGATAGCTTTATCCTGAGATTCCCAAATGCTTTTTTCATTGGCATATTGAAAAATGATAAACAATACGGCAAAAAAGAACAGGTACATAAAAATGCTTTTCTTCATAATCAAAATACTATAGTATTATATATTAATGGTTAAACCGTCATACGCTAAAAATACATGTTTGGGCAATGTAGCTTGCACTGCTTCATGAAATCCTAACAAATGACTAATATGTGTTAAATAGGCGCGCTCTGGTTGTACTTCTTCAATAAACGCTAGGGCTTCTTCTAAATTAAGGTGAGAAGGATGTGGCTCTTCCCTTAGGGCATTTATGACCAAGTTTTTAGTTCCTTTAATCTTTTCAATTTCAGAAGCTGCCATTGTTTTCACATCTGTTAAATACGTAAACCCTTCCATAGTAAACCCTAAAACAGGCAGTGCATTGTGAAGAGCTTCCACTGGAGTAATACTATTTCCGTTTAATAAAAAGGAATTATCTTTTGAAATCACATGTTGAGATATAGTTGGAGCACCAGGATATTTATTTTGGGTTTCAAAAATATACGCAAAGCGTTTTTTAAGTGCTGTAAACACATCCTTACTGGCATAAAACGGAATATCTCCTTGCTTAAAATTGAAAGGCCTAATGTCATCCAAACCAGCGGTGTGATCACTATGTTCATGAGTAATTAAAACAGCATCAATTTTCACTACTTGTTCTCGTAGCATTTGCTGTCTAAAATCTGGGCCACAATCAATAACGTATACGTTAGCATCCCACTCTAATAATACAGAAACACGTAACCTTTTATCTCTAGTATCTTCACTCAAACAAACAGGATGTTTACTTCCTATAACAGGAATTCCTTGCGAAGTTCCTGTACCTAAAAAAGTGACTTTAAAGTGAGATTTCATTGTCACAAAAATACTAGTATTTTTTTTGTTTGGCTAAGGTATTCGCTACCTTTGTTATGCAACAATTACCTGCAGTTATGCCAGAAACAATTAAAGGAGATAAAGAATTTGAGGCGATTCCTTCAATACAAAATAAAGCCTTACGTATCAACTTAAATGAAAACATTTACGGCACTTTTGCCGAAATTGGCGCGGGTCAAGAAACCGTGCGTAATTTCTTTAGAGCTGGTGGTGCCTCAGGCACCATTGCTAAAACTATTTCTGCGTATGACAAAGACTTTAGTGATGCTATTTATGGTGTCGAAAAAGACGGTAGATATGTAACAGAAGCCCGTCTTCAAAAAATGCTGTCTCATGAAATGAATTTGATGGAAGAGCGTATTTTACGTGAAAAACACCCCAATAAGATATATTTTGCATACGCTAATACCGTAGCAACCATAGATTTTGCTAAAAAATACAAAGGTCATGGTTGGGTTGGAATTCGTTTTCAAACAGAACCAGATGAAGCATATAGCGAGATTATTTTACATATTAGATTTCACGAAACTGAAGCTTTATTACAACAACATACACTAGGAAATCTTGGAGTTAACTTAATTTATGGTGCTTATTATAAGCACGATGAGCCAAAAAAATTACTTCGTTATTTATATGATCATATTGATAAGGATAAAATAGAAATTGATACTATTAACTTTTCAGGACCAAATTTTGAAAATGTAGACAACCGTTTAATGAGCTTACAACTTATTAAAAATGGTATGACAGATGCAGTGATGTTTGGACCAGATGGAAATAACATCCTACCAGCAAGAATTTTATACAAAAAAAACATATTGGCCTTACGTGGTAGTTTTAGACCCGTTACAAAGGTAAATATTGATATGTTTGAGAAATCACATAAAATGTTTATCAGTGGATCAAAAGTGGATGAAGATAGAACAGTCACTATTTTTGAAATCACCTTATCCAACCTTCGCGCCGAAGGTGAAATTGATGAAGAAGATTTCATGGACCGCGCTAGATTACTATGTTCTTTAGGACATACAGTAATGATATCCAATTTCCAAGAATATTATAAATTGGTAGAATACTTTTCTAGATATACCAAAATGCGCCTAGGGCTTGCCATGGGAGTTAATAATTTGGTGGATATCTTTGATGAAAAATACTATCGCCATCTAAGTGGTGGAATTCTTGAAGCTTTTGGTAAATTATTCTTCAAAGACTTAAAAGTGTATCTATACCCAATGAAGAATAAGCAAGGTGTTTTTACAACTAGTGAAAACCTAAAAGTGCATCCACGCATGAAAGAACTATACAAGTTCTTTAAGT
>JBNMOX010000308.1:0-3194 GCA_051275835.1 Patiriisocius sp. | reverse complement strand
CTCGCGACCTATATTTTGTGGTCCACTAATTTCCTCCATCTACGTTGTCTTTCTTTTTGTCTTTAGTATCATCTTCTCCTTCTTCTGAGTCTTTAAATCTATTTAAAGAACCATCGCCAATAACAATGTCTATGACAGAGGTTTTTTGAATTCTATCTCCAGGTTTTACTTTAGATCCTTTGTGTCGCATTTCCAATACTTGATCACTAATATGTGGACGTTTGGTAATATTTCCTATTTTAAAACCAACAGCCAATAAAGTAGGTTGTGCTTGGCGCAAGGTACGCCCTAATACTTTAGGAATATCAATTTTCACATACCCAGATGGATTTAATGCCAAATATATTTTACGGTCTTCTTTCACCATATGTCCTCCTTTAGGTACTTGCTCTATCACAGAATATCGTGGATATTCTGGATTATAGTTCGCAGAATCCATAATTTCAAAACGTAAATCTGATTCACCCAACACATCTTCTACTTGATCTAATGTCATTTTTGATAAGTCTGGAACCTCTATTTGTTGCCCATGATTCGTAGTCATTTTTAACCACCAGAACAATAAAAATGTAAGCACAACGAGTACTAATACTGCATATAACAATTGCTTCACAAATATTCTCGAAAATAAAGACTTCATAAATTTAATAGGTTGAAGGTTAATCCACAAAAATATGAAACCTAATTTAGTATCTTTCTACCTTTAAATAATATTTTTGCGAAAGGTTTGTATTACAAACGATAGTAAACCCCTATTTATGATATTCTACCCTATTTATATTTGATATGCGTAAACCAATAGTAGCCATCGCCATGGGCGGTTATTCTAGTGAATTTGAAATCTCTTTAAAAAGTGGAGGTGTTGTCTATGACGCCCTTGACAAAACAATCTATGAAGTCTATTCTGTACATCTTTTAGAAAATGGATGGTACTACGTATTTCCAGACGGCAGTAAAACTATTGTTAATAAAGAGAATTTTGGATGCACACACCAAGGCAACACCATTATACCAGATGTAGTTTTTAATACCATACACGGCACTCCAGGAGAAGATGGTTATCTGGCATCCTATCTAGAACTTATAGGTGTTCCGCAAACAAGTGCAGGATTTTACCAAGCAGCCTTAAGTTTTAACAAACGTGATTGCTTGACTGTCTTAAAAAACTTTGGTATTGACTGCGCTACTTCGGTATATATTAATGAAGGAGATGTTATTCATACTTCGGAAATAATAAACATCGTAGGCTTGCCCTGTTTTGTGAAGCCAAACAGAGCGGGTTCTAGTTTTGGAATAAGTCGTGTAAAAACTGCTGAAAGGCTAGAAAGCGCAATCCTGGAAGCCTATAAAGAAGACCGCGAAGTTATTATTGAAAGTGAATTGATTGGGGTAGAGGTTTCGGTAGGTGCTTATATACATAAGAACCAGATTCATCTATTGAATCCTACAGAGATTGTTTCAGAAAATGATTTCTTTGACTACGAAGCAAAGTATTTAGGGAAATCTCAAGAGATTACACCCGCTAGAATTTCGGAAGCAGAAACAAAAGCAGTTCAAAAAGTAACGAAAGAAATATATCAACTACTCCATATGAAGGGCATTACCCGTAGTGATTTTATTATCCAAAAAGGTGTCCCATATTTTATTGAAATTAATTCCACTCCGGGACTTTCAAAAGAAAGTATCATCCCAAAGCAAGCTAAAGATGCTGGAATATCATTGACAGAATTTTTTGGAATGCTGATTGAAAACGAATTATTAGAAGCTAAATCTTAGTACGCTTGTTTAAATCAATAATAGGTGATAGACGCACTAATTTATAAAATCTGTATCTTTACTATATAAAAAATAATTTGTGCCATACATAACAAAAAAAATAGCAGTTTTTCCGGGGTCTTTTGATCCTATTACACTAGGGCATGTTGATATCATAAATAGAGCGCTACCGCTTTTTGATACCATTATTATTGCTATTGGCACCAATGCAGCCAAAAAGCATATGTGGTCCTTAGAAGAGCGTAAAACTGCTATAGAAAAAGCATTTGCAAGTCATGATGCTATTAAAGTAGCAACCTATGAAGGTTTAACCGCAACTTTTTGTAAAAAAGAGGGCGCACAGTTTATTTTAAGAGGTTTACGCAATCCTACCGATTTTACCTATGAGCAAACCATTGCTCAAGCCAATGATAAAGTAAATGGTGTAGATAGCATCTTTTTAATTTCTAGTCCAGAGTATAGTTTTATCTCTTCTTCTATTGTAAGAGACATTGCTAGAAATGGTGGGGATTATAATGCTTTGGTACCTTAATACAATATATCTTCTAACATTTCAGAAAAGACAAGACACAAAAAAAACTCTACTAGGAAACTAGTGGAGTTTTTTGGCTAAATGATATAACTTAATTAATATCTACATCAGGAAAATCTGAATCATCACAAACAAGAGGTGGAATTTCACTTGTATCTGGATTATTAAATCCATTTACAATATCATCCATAAATCTTTTTGCAGTTTGCTGTACCCCACCAAAATCATTTTCTAATGAGCTACTAGCATCTAACACTAACATCACTGCAATACTTTTTTGTGCTAAGACAATACTCTCAACAGAACCAGAACCAGATTCTGAATCTATTTGATAAGTACCATCATCTCTTTGACGCCAGTAAAGAATATTATCTGTAGTTATGTTATTTGAAAAATTACTATTAGGAATATCATTTGAACAAATTCCTAAATTTCCAAAATTAAAACTAAGGGTTGCTGCACCAACCAAGGTACCTTGAATACTAGGGCTTGATAAATCTACTCTAACACCACTAGTTACAATGTTTCTAAGGAAGAACTGATCGTTCTCTTTATTAATTGTTCCTTCTATATAATATAATGAATTTTCAGCTGCATTACTACTATTTGGAACATCTAGCGTCCAACGTACAACCGTCCCATTATCTTCAGCAGGCATAGTAACCTCTAGAATTCTTTCTAAACCTTCAACTGTTACTAGTGAGTTTGCAATTTCACGAAACTCTGAACTTAATTGAGTAATATTCTCAGCAAAAAAGAAAAAACCGTCTCCACTTGACAAGCCTTGTAAATCGTCGCGTAATTCCTGTAAATCTGAAGCTGAATTAATATCCTCACCACGAACACCAACAGTATAACTATTAATAGGAAGCCCTTTTATTCTGGA
>JBNMOX010000307.1:0-3199 GCA_051275835.1 Patiriisocius sp. | reverse complement strand
TAACGGCTTCTACACCTCCAAAACATTCACAAAACGATGCGCCAGTGATACAACCATTCTGAAAATCAAATAGTATCCCTAAATTAATTCCAGACGCTACACCAACAAACTCACAGATTGATGCTCCTTCGTGTTTTTTTTGGACAAACACCCTGATATAGCGACCATTCTTCGTCCAGGATTTCTTTGTGATGGTCAACCTTTTTATGAAGCTTTTTAAGGAACTCTAATATATCTAAACCCTAATAATCAATTAAATCATCCCGTTGAATATATCGCTCAATAATATCTATTGTCATAATAGCATGCCAACGCCTATCAAGGGCATCCCTTGCTTTAGTAGGTTTTAGCCTTTCGGAATATAAAAGAGAACCTATGGATTTCTCATAAAAAAAGACAAGTATAAAGAAAGGAGTACTTCTGCTCCAGATGCACTAGTATTAAGGGAAAAAGACAGCTAACATAACCGAATTTCTTAAACACAACTATTTCATTTTTTCACCTTATTAAACTATTTATAGGCTAGACCGTCTAAGCTAGTGAAATAAGATGTTTTCCTAATTTGTATACATTGTAATTATACAAAAGGATAGAATGTTAATCTTATGCAAAACAACGCAATACTGTTCAATGTAATGTTAAGTTTGCTGAACACTATTTAATTTTCCCACTATGAATTCACTTTACAATAAGGCTATTTTATTTGTTTTTACACTGTTATTTGCCACCAACATTCAAGCACAAGAATTTCAAGGGCAAGCGTACTATTTCTCTAAAACAACCATGGACATGAGTCGTTTTAATAGAGGCGGAGGACAAATGAGCGAAGCACAAAAAAAGCAAATGGAAGCCAGAATGAAACCGTGGCTAGAAAAAACGTACATCCTTACCTTTAATAAAGAAGAGTCTATTTTTAAGGAAGACGAAAAGCTAGAAGGGGGTCCTGGAGGAAGAGCTCCAAGTGTTTGGGGAAGTAGTTTCTCTGCAGGACTGCAATACAAAAACGTAAAAGAAAAAATATTTTTACAAGATCAAGAATTCTTTGGTAAACAATTTTTAATCAAAGAAGAAATGAAACCTCTTGCATGGAAAATGGGAACTGAAACAAAAAAAATAGGGCAATACACTTGTTTTAAAGCTACTGCAATGCGCCCTGCTTCTGAAGTGAGTTTTACTTCTACCAATAGAGGAAATAGAGCTGATAAAAAAGAAAAAAAGGAGGGCGAAAAAAAAGAGGGTGAAATAACCGATGCTGTAAATACTGATACCCTAAAAAAAGATAGTGCTAAAACGGACACCGCTAATACCGATACTGCCAGTGCCGATATTGCTTCCGAAGTTGAAGAAGAAGAGGAAGAGGAGCTGGTAGAAGTAGTAGCATGGTACTCACCAATGATCCCGGTAAGCCAAGGCCCTACAGAATATTGGGGGTTACCAGGCTTAATCTTAGAACTTAGCGCCGGAAATACGACCATGCTATGTAGTAAAATTGTCATGAATCCTGAAGAAAAAATAAAAATTAAACGCCCTACTAAAGGACAGGTGGTGACTAAAAAAGAATACAACGAAATCATTACAGGAAAAATGCAGGAAATGAGAGACAACCGAGGCCGAGGAAACGGAGGAGGAAGAGGGTTTTAAGCGAATACAAACTACGAACTAACATTTCCAAAATACACCTATGAAAAAATTTACTACGCTAGTACTACTATGGGTGGCAACCATAACTTTTGCTCAAGTAGAACTAAAGGGAGTGGTTCGTGATAGCCTTGGCGCACCACTAGAACTTGCTAATGTTATTGCCATAAACAAAGAGACCAGTGCCTTAGAATCATTTTCTGTTACCGCAGAAGATGGTACATTCTTGCTTTCTGTATCTGAAAACCAAACATACAATATGCAGATAAGCTATATTGGAATGAAAACCTTTGAAGAAGAACTAGCGACGCAAGAAACCAATATGAATAGAGACTATAACCTAAGTTCAGATAACAGCCTTGATACGGTAGAACTCAGTTATGAAATGCCTGTCACTGTTCGAGGAGATACATTAATCTATAATGCAGATTCTTTTAAAAATGGGTCTGAACGAAAATTAGAAGATGTTTTAAAAAATCTCCCCGGGGTAGAAATCAATGAAGATGGACAAATTGAAGTAGAAGGGAAAGTAGTGACAAAATTGATGGTCAACGGAAAAGATTTTTTTGATGGTGACACCAAATTAGCGTCCAAAAATATTCCTTCAAAAGCAGTAGATAAAATTCAAGTATTACGTAACTATTCTGAAGTTGGACAATTAAGCGGGGTAACCAATAACCAAGATAATGTCGCTATCAATATCAAATTAAAAGAAGGAAAAGAAAATTTCTGGTTTGGAAATGTTACCGCAGGTGTTGGAGTAGCGCAAGAGGAAGGATTATATGTTGTGCAACCTAAACTCTTTTTTTATAGCCCAAAATTTAGTCTTAACTTTATAGGTGATCTTAATAATATAGGTGAAACCGCGCTAAGTAGAAGAGATATTAGAGGTTTTGGAGGCGGCTTTAGAGCCCCTAGCAGATCTAGTGGTACAAACATAAATCTAGGTGACAACTCATTAAATTTTTTAACAAATCAAAACAATGCTTTAGAAATTAAAAATCAATTGGGAGCTGCCAACTTTAGTTATTCCCCAAATGAAGCATTAGATATTACTGGTTTTGCTATTTTTAATAGCAACCGAGTTAGATCAAGAGAGGCCAGTTTTGTTCAATACACAGATTCAGATCTAGGAATTCCAGATGAATCGATAGAAGAGCTTAGTTCTGAAAGATCTGACCAAGGCTTGTTGAAATTAAGTGCCTCATTCAACCCTAATTTTGAAAATCAAATAGATTATGATGTGTTAGCACGCATGTCTAATGATGCACAAGAACAGGCACAAGTGTCTTCTGTTCTTGGAGCAACGCAACAAACGGATGAAGGAACTCCTTTTAGCATCAATCAAAATTTAAAATATTTCTATACCCTTTCTGAAACTAATATTTTTGCCTTTGAAGCACAATATTTAATTAAAGATGAAGATCCCTTTTACAATGCTTTATTAGGAAATGACCCTAGCAATAATGATTTAGAACCTGAAGAGCAAGATGCTTACGATAGCACAGCTGCAGCACTTGGACTAGACCAAAGTATGAACAATTATGACCTAGCGCAAAAC
>JBNMOX010000306.1:0-3204 GCA_051275835.1 Patiriisocius sp. | reverse complement strand
ATCAACACCATGGACCAAACCGATATAAGAGGAGAATACAACCTAGCCATAGCGGGTAAAAGTTATGCCTTAGAAATCACAGGAGAGGCTGCTAAGCCAAAAGCCAAAGTAACATTGGGTGAAACTGAATACCCTGCCAAACTAACGTATAAAGATAATTGGATGACGCTTTCTTTTACAGATAAAGAAGCTAAAGAAGTATATCGCACTACCGATATTATTTCAAAAAACAACATCAACTTCTCTGGAAAAGCAATTCTACCTAATGGTCTTGAAACCACTTTTAATGCAAATAGAAATATGGGTATCGCCAACGTTATTTCAGAAGATGACAAAGACAAGAAAGATAAAAAGCTTCGTGATATTGTACCTATGACCTACCCTAATGTAGGGTACGGAAATGTGACACAACCTCAACAACAAACCCTATTATTTAAAAACGCAACAGTGTGGACAGGAGAGTCTGATGGAATTTTAAAAGAAACGGATGTTCTAGTAAAGAATGGAAAGATTAGTAAGATTGGAAAAAACCTATCTGCTAGTGGCGCCACTACTATTGACGCCACAGGGAAACACCTCACTGCGGGCGTCATTGATGAACACAGTCATATTGCAGCTTTATCTATTAATGAAGGTGGACAAAATTCTTCCGCAGAAGTTACTATTGAAGATGTAGTAGATCCAGAAGATGTAAATATCTACCGCAACTTAGCAGGTGGTGTTACTTCTATCCAGATATTACACGGTTCTGCGAATCCAATTGGTGGGCGTTCTGCTATTTTAAAACTAAAATGGGGAGAAGATGCAGATGGTTTGATATATGATAACAGTCCTAAATTCATCAAATTTGCTTTGGGTGAAAATGTAAAGCAATCTAATTGGGAAAGCTTTAGTCGTTTTCCACAAACACGTATGGGTGTGGAGCAGTTATATGTAAATTATTTTAACCGCGCCAAAGCATATGACGCACTAAAGAAAAGCGGGAAGCCATTTCGTAAAGATGATGAAATGGAGACTTTAGCCGAAATTTTAAACGGCGAACGTTTCATTAGTTGCCATAGTTATGTGCAAAGTGAGATTAACATGCTTATGAAGGTTGCCGAAAAATTTGATTTCCGCATCAATACATTCACACACATACTAGAAGGTTATAAAGTTGCCGATAAAATGGTAGCGCATGGCGCGGGAGGTTCTACGTTTAGCGACTGGTGGGCATACAAGTATGAAGTTAATGATGCTATCCCATATAATGCTGCTATTATGGCTAGTCAAGGGGTTACCGTTGCAATTAATAGTGATGATGGAGAGATGTCTAGACGTTTAAACCAAGAAGCTGCCAAAACAGTAAAATATGGTGGTATGAGCGAAGAAGAAGCTTGGAAAACAGTGACCATCAATCCAGCAAAACTATTACATATAGATAGTCGCGTGGGAAGTATTAAAATAGGTAAAGATGCCGATTTAGTATTGTGGACAGACCATCCTATGTCTGTATACGCAAAAGCAGAAAAAACAATTATTGAAGGAAGAACCTATTTTGATTTAGCAGAAGACCAACAAAAAAGAGAAGCAATTAAAGCAGAACGAAACACCTTGATGGCCATGATGCTCAATGAAAAAGAAAACGGAGGTAAAACAAAACCACCGGTTAAAAAAGGAAACAAAAACTTTCACTGTGATACAGCATTTTAATAACCATAGCACGTATATATTATGAACACTATAAGACACCTATTAATTGTATTAACGGCTATGATTGGATTTTCTGTAGCCGCACAACAGACCCCTGCTCCTGCACAAAAAGGAGCGATTACTATTACTGGAGCTACCGCACATATTGGTAATGGAAATACCATTGAAAATGCAACGCTAGTTTTTGAAGATGGACTTATCACCGCGATTGGCACCACTGGTATTACACCTAAAGGAACCACTATTAATGCAAGTGGAAAGCACATTTATCCAGGATTTATAGCACCTGCAAAATCATTAGGATTGATTGAAGTAGAGGCTGTAAGAGCTAGTGATGACCAAGACGAATTAGGTGACATGATACCTCATATTAGAAGTATTATTGCATACAATGCAGAAAGTAAGGTGGTAGAGTCTATGCGTCCTAATGGTGTATTACTTGCACAAATTGCGCCTCAAGGAGGTACTATTTCTGGCACCTCATCTATTGTACAATTTGATGCCTGGAACTGGGAAGATGCCGCTATTAAAACAGATGATGGTATTCATTTGCATTGGCCTAGCACTTTTAGAAGAGGTCGCTGGTGGCTAGGAGAACCAAGAGGTTATCAAGCAAATAAAAAGTACACAGATGATGTCCAAAAAATCACATCATATCTTAAAACAGCCAAAGCTTTTGGCACAGGGAGCAACCAAGCTACCAATGAAGCCATGAAAGCCATGCAGGGATTGTATAGCGGTTCAAAAAAACTCTATGTATATGCAGACGGTGAAAAAGAAATCATTGATGCTATTACACTGAGCAAAGAAGCTGGGATTAAAGAGATTGTTTTAGTTGGAGGGTATGAAGCCTATATGATCATTCCATTTTTAAAGGAGCAAAACATTCCTGTTTTAGTGCAACAAACACACACACTTCCGGGCAGAGCAGATGATGATTATGATCTACCTTATAAGCTGCCAAAATTATTGGTTGATGGTGGATTAATGGTAGCGATTCAAAATAGTGGTATGTCAAATTTCCAAACTAGAAATTTACCTTTCTACGCAGGCCAATTGGTAGGTCAAGGTATGGATAAGGAAACAGCACTTCAACTCATTTCTGGAAACACTGCTAAGATTCTAGGCTTAGATGCCTATGGTACGCTTGAAACTGGAAAAAGTGCCACCTTATTTATTAGTGAAGGTGATGCTTTAGATATGATGGGAAATATATTAACGAAAGCATTTATTGACGGACGTGATATCTCTTTAGAAACGCATCAAACTGAATTATGGAAACGCTATATGGGAAAGTATAATCAAGAATAATTTCATGAAATATTTAAAATAAATTAAAAAACGGCTAGCAGATATATCTGCTAGCCGTTTTTTAATTATATCATTATTACACCCTAGTCTTCAACTACTTTGGCACCTCTTGGCTTCGTAAATACACTAGTATCTATATCTATTTCTGTTAATGTAACCGTATCAAAAGTTCTATCTCCTTTTGGTATTGTTGGCTTTTTA
>JBNMOX010000305.1:0-3207 GCA_051275835.1 Patiriisocius sp. | reverse complement strand
GGTTTAAGTGAGAAAAAAGAGCCTAACACCTTAGATGCATTACATTGTATTTTGTGCTAGAACTTATTAACAGTTAATTAGGATAAATAAGGAAATATAGTTCCAGTTTATAGGGATGTTTTGTTATTTTTGTGGAACAACAATTAAACTAAAGTATGGCGGCTGATAACCAAACTACGAACACGATTTCAATAGATCAATACGGAATCAAAAATGCAAAAGTTAACTACCAACTTTCTGCGGAAAAACTTCACCAAGAAACAATACAAAAAGGACAAGGAAAGGAAGCTGATAACGGTGCACTTGCAGTAAATACTGGCGAGTTTACTGGGCGTTCTCCTATGGATCGTTTTATCGTAAGAGATGCGGTTACTGAAGATAGAGTATGGTGGGGAGATATTAATATCCCTTTTAGTGCGGCTAAATTTGACGCATTATATGATAAAGTAACAGACTACCTTTCTGAGAAAGAAGTATATGTTCGTGATAGTTATGCTTGTGCAGATCCCGAGTATAAATTAAATATACGCGTGATCAATGAGTACCCTTGGTCTAATATGTTTGCTTACAATATGTTTTTGCGCCCAACAGCTTCAGCGTTGGAAGGTTTTGATCCAGAGTGGTTGATCGTAAATGCGCCAGGATTTATGGCAGATGCTGCTGTTGATGGTACACGTCAACACAATTTTGCAATCTTAAATTTCGAAAAGAAGATTGCCCTAATTGGAGGTACTGGATATACAGGAGAAATTAAAAAAGGAATTTTTTCTGCATTAAATTTCATTTTACCGGTATATAAAAACACCTTACCAATGCACTGTTCTGCAAATGTTGGAGATGATGGTGAGACTGCTATTTTCTTTGGTTTATCTGGAACAGGGAAAACAACTTTGTCTGCAGATCCTGCACGTAAGTTAATTGGTGATGATGAGCATGGATGGACTTCAGAAAATACTATTTTTAATTTTGAAGGAGGGTGTTATGCTAAAGTGATTAATCTTTCTGCAGAAAATGAACCAGATATCTATAATGCAATCAAGTCAGGAGCAATCCTAGAAAATGTCATAATGGATGCACAAGGAGTTGTGGATTATGAAGATGTATCGATCACTCAAAATACACGTGTAAGTTATCCAATTGAACATATTGACAATATTCAGGTGCCTTCTTCAGGGAAGAATCCTAAAAACATATTTTTCTTAACGGCCGATGCATTTGGAGTTTTGCCTCCTATTTCTAAGTTAACGCCTGGACAAGCAGCATACCACTTTATTAGTGGTTATACTGCTAAAGTTGCAGGAACAGAGGCTGGGGTTACAGAGCCTGTGCCAAGCTTCTCTGCTTGTTTCGGAGCGCCGTTTATGCCTTTGCATCCAACCAAATACGCCGAAATGTTAAGTAACAAAATGACAGAGGCTGGTGTAAATGTTTGGTTAGTAAACACGGGTTGGACAGGTGGTCCTTATGGAGTTGGAACCAGAATGAAATTGAAATATACACGCGCGATGATCACTGCAGCAATGGACGGGTCATTAGACGCGGAAAACGCAGGTAATTATCATGTACACTCTGTGTTTGGCTTAAACCAACCTAGAACGTGTCCTAATGTACCTACAGAGGTTTTGAGCCCGCGTGGAACTTGGAATAATGATAAAGGTTATTATGAAACAGCACATAAGCTAGCTGCTTCTTTTAAGGCAAACTTTAAACAGTTTGAAGAATACGCAAGTGAAGAAATATTAGCAGGAGCTCCTTTAAAAGGCTAATGTTGCTAATTTTGAGGTATTAAAAAATCCGATGTAATTATTTACATCGGATTTTTTAATATGGTCTTCTAAAGACCATATTTTATTTTTGGTTATTTTTTATTCTGTTCTTTAATATACTTCTCAAGTGCCATAGTCATCGAAGGTGTTTCTGGTGTTGGAGCTTGAATATCTACACGCAATCCTTTTTCTAAAGAAGCTTTTACTGTCGTGTTTCCAAATACAGCAATACGTGTATCATTTTGTTCGAAATCTGGGAAGTTTTCAAATAAAGACTCAATTCCACTTGGACTAAAGAAAACTAAGATGTCATAATACACATTTCTTAAGTTACTTAAATCACTAACAACGGTTTTGTAGAAAACAGATTCTGTCCATTCTACTTTTAAGTCGTTTAAAACTCTTGGTACTTCCGCTTTTAGTTTATCACTTGCAGGAAGTAAGAATTTTTCTGTCTTGTATTTTTTAATTAAGGGAGAAAGCTCTGTAAAGGTTCTTTTTCCTACGTATATTTTACGTTTACGGTATACTACATATTTTTGCAAGTAATACGCTACAGCCTCACTCTGGCAAAAGTACTTCATCGTGTCTGGTACTTTAAAGCGTAATTCTTCTGCAATTCTAAAAAAGTGGTCTACTGCGTTACGACTTGTTAAGATAATTGCGGTAAAATTATTAAGATCTACCTTTTGAGAACGAACATCTTTTCCAGACACACCTTCGACATGAATAAAAGGGATAAAATCTATTTTTACCTTTTGTCTATCAATGAGATCAAAATAAGGGGAGTTTTCTACCTTTGGTTCAGGTTGAGAAACTAAAATAGTTTTCACTTTCATAAGCATCACTTTATTAGAATTCACTCGGCTACGTAAATACCTTGTATAGTATGATGTAGGGTGAAATTTCGAGAGCGCAAAGATACAAAATAAAATAAAAGAAATTGCTTAAAATTAATTTTCCATTAGTTTTGTAGCTGTAAAACAATGCAATAGCATTGAGGCTGCCAATTACAAGACAAAAAACCAGTATGATTGTTTTGTTTATAGGCGTTATATATACCAATATAAACAAGGTTATAAAAAATAAAGCAGTCATGAGATTGCGATAACTCAATTTTTGAAATACATATTGATTCACAAGATTTTCAATATTAAAGGTAATTCCTACTATTTTTTCTAAAGTAATTTTAGTGAGTACAAAAACAACAAAACCCGAAATGAGTTGAACAAACAAAAAAGGATTTTCGAGGAGTATTTCTGGATATTTCCATTGTATCCCTTTATATAGTAGTAAAGGAATGCAAATAGCCTGCGGAACAAATAATAAAAAATTGAACGGGTGATATATAGGGTCGTTTTTGCCAAAAACAAAAAAGTACTTGTTGGTAACTATTAATCTTAAAAATTCTTGAAAACGAATCGGGTAGACCATTTTTGCA
>JBNMOX010000304.1:0-3216 GCA_051275835.1 Patiriisocius sp. | reverse complement strand
GGATTACGCCTCGGTCTACAAGGTAGACAAGCAGGAAGTCACTCAAACACCTTGGTTTACGGTTTTTGATATAGTGACTTCGTAAAAGTAAACCTATCGAGGATGGTATCTAGACATCTTTGAGACATCTAATTTAGAATAAGGGGTGCGTTGGTAGTTTTTGACCGGCAAGTTCACGAAAATTTAAACAAAAACTAAACATGTAGAAAGCTGTAATAGTACACGTTTGGACGAGGGTTCGAATCCCTCCGACTCCACTTAATAAAACCCAACTATTTGATTATAAATTAGTTGGGTTTCGTGTTTGTAATTATATGTACGATTATTGTACAGCCAGTAATGTATCACCTGGTATTAAGGTTATATTCTATTAACCTTAAGAGGATCTGGTGTACTCTAATAAAAAAAAAACACATTTCTGCAAGGGTTTCATACTATAGGGAGTTATTAAAATTAGTTAGGGTTACAGATAGTAAAGTTGGGTTAAGGTAGTGTCCAAGAGGTAGCGTTATTGCTAAAATCGTTGCATTGGTTAACACCATTAACTTTCCAAAAACTTAAATCTTGATTGAAGGAAGAAGCATTATAAAACATATAACCCATATCAGTAATATTACTCACGTCCCAAGAACTTATGTCTTGATTAAAATCACTAATTAGAATATCTCCATTGTTGTCATAACCAAGATAAAACATTTCGCTCATATCAGTCACTTTAGTTGTAGCAACTTTAGTCACATCTTCCTCATTGGCAACCATTGCTCTTAATATAGCCTCATCTACAACCGTATAAGTTACTCCATTAACCACTCCAGTATCTCCTACTGAAGCAAAGTCACAAGCCTTTATAGTAACACTATTATCAGCTAAATAAACGGGGTTGTCTCCATTACAAGAAGATTGGTTGTTGTCTCCATCATTATTCTCTCCGTCATTACTATCATTACTACTACAAGCAACGATAAGTAAAGTTAAAATTAAATAGAGTAGTTTTTCATAATATGTATTGTTTAAGTGAATATCAAAAATAGTAAAATCATTTAGCTCTCTTTCACACAGTAAAACAAACCCTTCTAAGCCATAAAAATAAGGGATTAACGTTTTTGTTAACCCCATGTTTTGTTAGGAGGTGTAATATTTGGCGGTGGGGAGGGGTTATCCCCTATCTCACCATCTTCAATATAAATTAACTGATAAACAAGATTTAAAAATATCAAGTCAGTTTTCAACCAAGACCGTAAGAAAAGAACACTATTATTTCTTATCAACATAAGCGCTCTCGATGTTAAAATAGTCACAATCAATAGCCTAGGCTTGTATGGTTTAATTTGTTTACTTAAGTTTATACAAAAGTTAAACAGAAAAGAAGGATATGGATATATTACACGAAGCAGCCGAGTTTGAAAAAGCGAAGATGAGTCATATGTCTACTAGTGATCGCGTACACGCATCACGGGAGGCAAAAAGACTTGTGTTAGCTATCAATGAACTATATAAGAAAACAAAAGATTCAACATTGATGGATGCCATGAAACGCATCACACTCAAAAAGAAAAAAATTGAAATCCGACTGAAAGGAAGGACCGAAATATCTTAATAAGTTAAGAAAATAGGCTCGCAATTGCGAGCCTATTTAATATTATATCTTTTGTGTTATAGAGGATGCTAGATTGGTCCCTCTTTTTCTATCAAAGTAACGCCGAAGCACTCCCCCTTTAACACTATTAATATCAAATTCAATAACAAAAGCTGTTTTGTCTATTGTATTAAGTAGGCGATAGGTTTTTCTAATATCAATACGATTAATAACTGTATGGATAATACGTGTTTCTTCTTGATGTCCAGAGCTACCATAACCAGAGGCTCCTTTATATACCGTAACACCAACACCTATTTCTTTTAATAGTCCATTCTCTATCGCCTTAGCTTCCCTAGAGACTATTGTGAAACCAACAAAGTCTTCAAAGCCTTCAATAACTAAATCAATTACTTTGGCAGTGATGATGTAGGTAAGTATAGAGTACATAGCTACTTCTGTAGAAATGACAAGGGCTGTGATTCCAAAAAGAATTACATTAAACAATAAAATACTCTTTCCGATACTAATACCAAATCTATCATAAAAAAAAATTCCTAATATTTCGGAACCATCTAAAACAGAACCGTTCCGTATGGCGAGTCCTATGCCTGAACCTAAAAATAAGCCACCAAAAATGGCTATTAATAATTTGTCTTCTGTAATGATGGGAAAGGTCTCTATATTTATGGAAATAGAAAGGAGTAGTATAGACACTATAGATTTTATTAAAATACCTCTAGAGATTGTATAGGCTCCAATAACTAAAAAAGGAACACTAACAAGCAAGAGAATAATAGAAATATCTATCGTAAAAACTTTACTTAATAATATGGCTATACCCGTTGCGCCGCCATCTAAAAAACCATTGGGTAATAAAAATGCCTTTAAACCAATACTCGCTAGAATAATGCCCAAAAATATTTGCGCATACTCTTTTATATATCCCTTTATTGCTGAACTATTCATTGCTATTATTTCGGTCTAAATGACCTATTTGGTGAATGGTATTATAGATTACATTTGTATTACGATAAATTCTATTAATCTCCTGTTTAAAGAAGTTTATGGTATGTTCTCCCCAATGATTTGGATTTTTTTGAAGCGCTTTAAAACTAGCACTTAGCGTAGCAATATATTCTTTCTTTTCTTCATCGTCTCGTATAAAAATAGGTGGATAGAGATCATACATTAGCATCCAATTTTTTGCAATTCTAGTGGTACGCCCATTACCATCTGCGAAAGGATGAATACGAATGAGTTCATGATGAAAATAAACAGCCCTTAATACTGGATTTTCTATAAACGATAAGGTATGAAACAGTTCATTTACAAGGCTAGGAACGATCTTAGGTTCTGGACAAAGAAACGAACCTATTTGCACATCATTATTTCTATATTTATTTGGATGTAGCTCATGTGATTCTGGTGAGGTTAATCTAAAAAGCTGGAATAATTGTAACTGATTACCAAAAGTCTTATTATCATTTATTTCTTCGGTTACAAAAGAAAGCGCTTTATTTAAGTTAATGACATATGCAGCTGCCTCTTCATTATTTTGAGCTTCCATTTGTGCATTTTTAATGCTTAAGAGTTCTTTTAAATTCTGAGTACTAGAAAGAAAACTATCCAATAAATCA
>JBNMOX010000303.1:0-3227 GCA_051275835.1 Patiriisocius sp. | reverse complement strand
TTTAATAAGTACAAACCAAGATAACAAACCGAAATACACAGGAATGATAAAGAATGCTGCGCCTTTTAAATAGATAAAAACAAGCACATTAATCACCAACCATAAAAATAAGGGTGCAGCTAAGAGGTTTGCAACACTGGTGCGTTTTCCAAAAGAGTGATATATTTTGAATAGTATCCCCAAGGACAATGCTACAAAAAAAGCAATATAGGCATGACCGTTGTATTTAAAACCATGCAGTACTTCTGAATATTGAGGGTATATAGCGGCGAGTAGTTTCCAACCATAAAATCCAATTAATCCACAAAGGACTAGCGAGAGTACTAGCGGGACAAAACCTTTTAATACTCCTCTAAAGTTTAGTTTATGTTTAGAAAAACCATATCCTAATACTCCAAAAAATAGGATGAAGGCCAGTATAAGCATGGGTAAGATCCATGAAAAGGGATAATGAATAAACTTCACCAATGGCATATTTACATAGACCGAATCTTCTTGTGCTTTTAAAGAACTTAAATCTGAGGCAGCAAAATAATGTAATAATGGCAGCAAATAACTTCCTTGATGCTGGAGTGTTTCTATATCTAGATTTTCTACGGTATCATTAGCAGTATGATAATCATAATGATCATCTATAAAAGCAAAAAACATGCTTTCTATATCTCCATCTTCTCTAAAAATAGTAGAATCTGTATCGTTGGGAAGCATTTTATAAACACTGTACATTAAGGAAGATGCTACAGGAAAAGGCACATCTGCTTTTGTAAATTCTTTGATAAGATTTGTGTTTCCGCCATTGGTTTCAACAATCATATTGCTTGGCCCACCACTACCGCGTGCTTCAAAATTAAGTACTAATCCAATATTTTTTGCCCATGGGTGTGTATCTACAAAGAGTGACGCTCCATCCAAACCAATTTCTTCGGCATCTGTAAAGAGGACAATAATATCATTAACAGGACTTGCTCCACTAGCTTTATAAGCCCGTAAACTTTCTAGTATGGTAACGACGCCACTTCCTGCATCACTAGCACCAAAAGAAGGTACTAAGGCACTGTCATAATGTGATAATAAGACCAATGTTTTGCCAGTACCACTTCCTTTTAATCTAGCAACAATGTTTTTGGGTTTGATGAGTCCTTGATACCTATTACTTAGTACAAATTCCTCTTGTACTTCTGTTTCGAGCCCAAGTTTTTTTAGTTCCGAAATAATATAACTCCGTACTCGTTTATGTTCATCGGTACCGTGATAATGGGGTGCTTTTGCAATTTCTCTTAGTGGAATTAAAGCGCGTTCTGCAGAGAATTCTGTGTCTGGAGCAGAAACTAAGGTAGCGCTAGAAGGCAATAAGCTGTCAAAACTGAGGCCTATTAATAATATAATGACAACAAAGGAGATAAGAGCGCTAATGTTTTTCATGGTGGGAAATTGATAGTTTTAAAAATACAGTTTTAATTTGAGACCTTTACCCCTTAGGGATATGAAGCAAAAAAGGCTTCTTTACATGCTAATATCTACTTTTACAAGTAAGTACCAATCATTATCAAGCGCTAGGTATCCTTGGTCATAGACATAATGATATACAGACCCTGTTTTTGTGATGTACTGCCCGGTATAAAACTTGAAATTAAATTGGTGTTTTAGCAAGGTTTCTTTCTTGACCTTTGTCTTGTCTTTGGCGTTCAACGTTTTTAAAACGCGATAGTTTTTGCGTAGCCTATTATTAATATTTCGCAGTAAATTACTACTGTCCTTGTTTAGGCTATTGTTATGCGTATTCCGACAACCATCACTGCAGAATTTTTTATCTGCGCGACCCATAATTTTACCACCACATTCTGGACATTTTTTCTCCATAGGATAAAGATAGTAATTAATAGCCGTTTTCAAACGTTATTGTATAAACCCGTAAACAGATAAATATTTAACAAGCTTTTGGAATATCATTATCTTTAAGGTTTCAAAACAAACCAAACCTCTTGAGTTTATTTAATTTTAGTCTACGTGTTAATGGATTTCCTATCAAGGAAGCTCAAAAACAGTTACAACAAATTCAAGCAGTCCCAGAAGTAGATTACACTGCTTTTATATTAGAAAAAAGAAATGAAATTGTAGCATATCATCTTTCAAACAATACTTTTTATCAAGAATTTGTAGGTACCACACTTCCAGACTGGAATGCACTTCCTGTCTTAACTAAAGCAGATTTACAACGCCCATTACAAGAGCGATTGTCTTCTGGGTTTACCCCAAAAAATTGCTATGTCAATAAGACCTCTGGATCTAGTGGCCATCCTTTTGTGTTTGCTAAAGATAAGGCATGTCATGCTTTGACTTGGGCCGAGATTATGGACCGGTTTGGCTGGTTCGATATCGATTTTAATACGACTCTTCAGGCCCGTTTTTATGGGACTCCCTTAGATACATTTGGGTATCAAAAAGAACGATTAAAAGATTGGTTAAGCAGCAGATACAAGTTTCCTATTTTTGACTTGTCTGATGCGAAACTAGCATCATTTTTAGGACATTTCCGAAGTAAAAAATTTGAATATATCAATGGCTATACAAGTTCTATCGTGTTGTTTGCAAAATATTTAAAAAGAGAAGAAATTACGCTATGCACCGTTTGTCCCACATTGCGGTATTGTATTGTCACCAGTGAAATGTTATTTGACAGCGATAAAGTATTGATGCAGGAAGCCTTTGGTGTGCCTGTAATTAATGAATACGGTGCTAGTGAGCTGGATCTCATTGCTTTTACCAATGCTCAAGATGAATTTATAGTGAATAGTGAAACGCTGTTTGTTGAAATTTTAGATGCTCAAAACCAGCCAGTACCGCATGGCATGGAAGGGCGTATTGTGATTACTTCTTTATACAACAAAGCACACCCACTCATACGATATGATATTGGAGATACGGGAAGTTTTACTGAAGAAAGCACCCTAAAAAACCCAGTGTTAAAAACCTTGATTGGTCGCACCAACGATGTGGCGACATTACCAAGTGGGAAAACGGTTCCTGGCTTAACATTTTATTATGTAACGAAGAGTGTGATTGAGGACGATGGGAATGTGAAAGAGTTTATTATGGAGCAGTTGGCATTAGACCATTTTAAAATTGTCTATACTTCAGAGCGAATTTTAACCGAAGCGGAAGAGCAAAAAATTAAAAAAGCCCTGTATAGGTATTTAGAAAATGACTTGCATTTGGTCTTTGAACGT
>JBNMOX010000302.1:0-3233 GCA_051275835.1 Patiriisocius sp. | reverse complement strand
CACCTACGTGAACCAGTATTTGACCCACACTGGCATTTTCACCCGGAGTATCAATTGTTTATGGTCTTAAAAGGAAGCGGTACCCGTTTTATTGGGGATAGTGTAAAACCCTTTAAGGCCGGTGATATTACCTTCACGGGGCCCAACCTTCCCCATCTATGGAGGAATAATCATGAACAGCAACAGGAGATGAACTTACCCTGGTCAGAAGGGGTAGTCATATATTTTCATCAGCACTTTTTAGGGGATAACCTATTAAAGACCGATGAGACCATACTACTACGGCGGCTGTTCCATAAAAGTCTAAGGGGAATGGTATTTACAGGAGAAACAGCACATACATTACAGAAACTATTATTACAACTGGTTTCAATGGAAGGTTTTGAAGGCATTTTACAATTACTGAAAGTGTTGGATTTCATTAGCCGTACCAAGGAATTCCAACTACTGGCAAGTCCAGGATACACCAATACCTTGCGGCAAGCTGATACGGAACGTATGAACATCGTCTATGCCTATGTATTGAAAAATTTTAAACAAAAAATGGCTCTGAAAGAGCTGGCAAGTATTACCAATATGACCCCTACCTCTTTTAGCCGCTATTTTAAAGTACATGCCAATAAATCCTTTTCAAATTTTGTGAGCGAAATTCGTATAGGGCATGCCTGTAAATTATTGATTGAGGAGAAAATAAACGTCTCACAATGCTGTTATAAAAGTGGTTTCCAGACCTTGTCTAACTTTAACAAACAATTCAAGACCATTACTAATAGTACTCCAATGGAATATAAAACTCGCTATAACCGATAGGTTTATATAGTTTAAATCGAACTATGATTATATTTAGCTTTTAAAATAAGTTTGATATTTTCTTTTCAATTTAGATATTATCTATTATCCAAATGATAGTTAGAAAACATGCCCCTAAAATTTAAAATCTTAAAAGTAAAGATTAATATTGTTGTCGATAATTTCTGTGAGATACTTCTGTTAATATTTCTTCAACCAATACCTACAGCATTCTTTTGCCCTCTATTCCCTGCGATAAACTCGGAATCTGTTGTGGTTAGCACAAACCCCGTTTTTAATTTTCCATTCAATTGACCCATCCAGCTTTGCTTAGCAAGAACAATACATTCATGGCCAAAACAGTGAATCCTGTCCGCCTCCAAGCGAAAAGTCAAAGCCTTAATTTTCTTAATAAAATTTACAACAAAGTATACTTCGAAAATTTCAACAATGGGATTCGAAAAGAAATCACAATAAAATAGACCTTAGGTTTTGGCTTTAGAATCGCTCATTACAGGCCCTCCTGTTGCAAAAAACGGTCAAAGTGAACCACTTAAAACGGATTTTTTTGAACCACTTAAAAAATCGTTTCAGACTATGCTATAAAAGGGTTTGCAATAAATATTGCTATGCTCACTTTAATCCGCCGGGGGTGGTATACTATGTCCGTCCTTTCCACCCTGAGCGCTGTTTGCAATAAACTGATCAAGTAAGCTTATGGAATATCAAAATCAGGGTTGGATTATGATAGAAATTATGTAGGTAGGTTGAGCTGAATTTTACTTGTTTTTTACCACAGTACTTTGGTGTGAGAGGTGCACTCCGTCATTTGATGGCGGAGCCATCAACTCGATTGATGCACGTTTTTTATCTAGTAAACTCCTCTAATATGTTTTTGAATATTATTATGGTAAAACTCTTCTAAATCAATCATAAGTTTTTCAGATAGATGCGGTAAATTACTTGATTTAGAATTTCCAGAAATATGCATAGGAGAACTTGCTCCAGGGATAATGGTAGATACCTCTTTATGATCTAGTATCCAGCGAAGGGCCATTTCTACCATAGACATACTTTCTGGACAGAATGCTTTTAATTCGTCTGACAATTTTATTCCTGTTTTAAATGGAATTCCAGCAAAAGTCTCTCCCACATTAAAGGCTTGCCCGTCACGATTAAAGTTTCTGTGGTCATTTTCTAGAAATTGTGTTTCATTTGTAAATTTACCTGTGAGCAAACCACTAGCTAAAGGTAAACGAACAATAATTCCGACACCTTTTGCATGAGCTTGCGGTAATAATTCTTTAGTTAATTTTTGTCTGAAAATATTATAAATTACTTGAAGTGATTGAAGTTCTTCTTGTTCAATACATAACAAACCCTGTTCAACACTCTCTACACTTGCTCCAAAATGTGTTACTTTACCATCCTTTTTTAAAATTCTTAACCAGTCAAAAATTTCTCCTTTTTTTAACACCTCTGTTGGTATACAATGTAGTTGTAATAAATCAATACAATCTACATTCAAGCGCTTTCTAGAGGCATCTACACTATCTATTAATGCTTGTTCTGTGTAATTATTAGGAAACAAATCTGATCCGCGTCCAAACTTTGTTGCAACTTTAATGTCAGCATTAGAATTTTTTAAAAATTCACCTATCAATGCTTCACTTCTACCATCTCCATATACATCTGCAGTATCAAAAAAAGTAATTCCATTATTGACAGCTTCATTAAGAATTTCAAAAGCTTTTTTCTTATCAATTTCATTACCCCAATTGGCACCAATCTGCCAACAACCTAAACCAACTTCGCTTATTTCAAATCCATTGTTTCCTAGATTTCTTTTTCTCATTCTGTTTATTATATGTTTTTTCTTAATGTGTATAAACAATTCGATAGCATCATTGATGATATCCTACTTATTTAGACTAAAAATAGCCATTCTAAGACAAAGTGCAAAAAACGGTCAAAGTGAACCACTGAAAACGGATTTTTTTGAACCACTTAAAAAATCGTTTCAGACTATGCTATAAAAGGGTTTGCTATAAATATTACTATGCTCACTTTAATCCGGCGGAGGTGGTATACTATGTCCGTCCTTTCCTCTACTGCCCGAACCACCACTCTAACCCTTTTTTGACGGCGAAAAAACAACATTCATTCTTGCCCGACGGCATAAACCAGACTCGTGCCTCGCTCTTTTTTATACGTCTTACCAAGCCTGAATATTGTAAAAAGTTAAGCAACAAAAAAAGGTAACAGTGACGGCTCTATGGGAAGTAAATCAAAACCGAAAATCATGAAATCATATCAAATCCTCAAAAATGAAGCTGAAAAAAAGTTAAAAAAACAACAAAAAGGAAAACGCTCTAGGTATAATAAGTAAATCGATTTTAAAAGCTGTTCGAAAGGTTCGGACAGGACTATTAATTAATTCTAAA
>JBNMOX010000301.1:0-3239 GCA_051275835.1 Patiriisocius sp. | reverse complement strand
GTGATCGCGCCACAGCATTGATGCAAAAATTGTATAGCCCATTTGTGCGTTCGGGAAATCCTATCATCACGATGGATGAAAAAAGTGCCGAGCTTACCAAGTATGCAGCCAATGCATTTTTGGCAACCAAAATTACCTTCATGAATGAAATAGCCAACTACTGTGAAAAAGTAGGGGCAGATGTTGATAAAGTACGAGTAGGCATGGGAACCGATTCCCGTATAGGAAAACGGTTCTTATTTCCAGGCATTGGTTATGGAGGTTCTTGTTTTCCGAAAGATGTAAAAGCACTTCAAAAAGCAGGGCGTGATGTTGACTACGACTTTAAGATATTAGACTCTGTTATCAAGGTAAACGAAACACAAAAAACAATTTTACTTCCCAAAATAGCATCCTATTTTGATGGAGACCTCACAGGTAAAACGATTGCTATATGGGGGCTTGCCTTTAAACCAGAAACTGATGACATTAGAGAGGCACCTTCTTTATATATGATGGAAGGGCTCCTAGAGAAAGGCGCCAAATTACAAGTCTTTGATCCAGAAGCAATGCCTAACATCAAAAAACGTTTTGGAGATGCATTAACATACGTTTCGTCTATGTATGAAGCCTTAGAAGGAGCAGATGCTTTGTGTATTTGTACCGAGTGGAGTATTTTTAGAACACCAAATTTTACAAAGGTGAAGCAACTTCTTGCTAATCCTGTCATCTTTGATGGTAGAAACCTGTACAATACGGAAGATATGCAAGCAGAAGCATTTACCTACATATCTATTGGTAGAAACAACGTAGGGTAAATAACGTTTTCTGAAATATGAAAGTTTCAGAAATACGTCATAAAAATATAAAATGAAAAAAACTGTTTTAATTACTGGAGCTGCTGGATTTTTAGGGTCACACCTTTGTGATAAATTTATCGCAGAAGGCTACTGTGTTATCGGCATGGATAACCTTATCACAGGAGATAAACGTAATATAGAACACCTGTTTAAGTTAGAAAATTTTGACTTTTATCACCACGATGTCACCAAGTTTGTACATGTCCCTGGAAATGTAGACTATATTTTACATTTTGCATCACCAGCAAGTCCTATTGATTATTTAAAAATCCCAATACAAACCCTTAAAGTAGGTTCTTTAGGTACTCATAATTTATTAGGCTTAGCCAAAGAAAAGAATGCCCGCTTCATGATTGCCTCTACCTCTGAGGTATATGGAGACCCTTTAGTTCATCCTCAAAAAGAGACCTACTACGGGAATGTAAATACTATAGGCCCTCGCGGTGTATATGACGAAGCAAAACGCTTTCAAGAATCTATTACTATGGCCTATCACCGTTTTCATGGTATGGAAACCCGTATTGCTAGAATATTTAACACATACGGCCCTAGGATGCGACTTAACGATGGCCGTGTTATTCCTGCATTTATAGGACAAGCACTCCGTGGAGAAGACCTAACCGTATTTGGAGATGGTTTACAAACACGCTCTTTTTGTTATGTAGACGATCAAGTAGATGGTTTGTTTAAATTATTATTGAGTGACTATACTGACCCTGTTAACATTGGAAACCCTGAAGAAATCACCATTTTAGATTTTGCGAAGGAGATTATTAAACTAACAGGAACTAATCAAAAAATAGTGTATAAAGAACTCCCTAAAGACGACCCTTTACAACGCGAACCAGACATTACCCTGGCCCGAAATATTTTAGGGTGGGAACCTAAAATGTCTAGAGAGGAAGGAATGAAAATTACATTTGAATATTTTAAAGGCTTAACGAAAGAAGAGCTTTTTAAAAGTGAGCACAAAGATTTTTCACAACATATAAGAGCTTAAGGTACATGATTTTTAAAAGAGGAAGATATTCAGGGTTTTTAAGGCCCATCTCTTATGCCATTGATTTGTGTGTAATTCATAGCTTTGCGTATCTATTATTTGAAGGAAGCTCTGCCTACACCAACTATTTCTTTTTCATGTCTATTGCATGGGTAAGCACCTCTATGATTCTTCGTTTTTATGAGATTTATAGGTTTACAACGTTTATCAAAATCTTAACGGTTGCTTCAAAACAAGCGCTTATATTTCTATTACTCGTTTTTTCTTTTTTTGGATTTTATAATGAATTGCAACAAGAAACTCCCTCCATTTTAAAATACGTAGGTGTAGTAATGGGTGTTATCTTTTTGATCAAGACATCTATTTATTATTTATTAAAAAAATACAGACGTTTCCTTGGTGGAAACGTTAGAAGAGTTGTTATTCTTGGGGTTAACGATAAAACCAATGAACTCGCTACCTTTTTTAAGCAAAAAACCGAATATGGATACAGCCTATTTAAACGATATGATGTTTTAGAAGACACAAATACACATTTAGAAATCATATTTAAGGAAATTAGCGAAAATGCAATTGATGAAATTTATGTATCTGTTGCAGCTTTAAGCAACGCATGTATGTCGAAAGTAATTGAATATTCAGACAACAACTTAAAGGTTTTAAAATTTCTACCCGACAATAAAGAAATTTTTGGAAAGCGCTTAGACTTTTCTTATTATGGATATCTTCCTATTTTATCTTTACGTAAAATACCAATCGATGAGCCTTTTAATAAGTTTATAAAAAGAGCATTTGATATTCTACTGTCATTATTTGTAATTATTTTTATTTTGTCTTGGTTAAGTCCAATACTAGGTTTATTTATAAAATTGGAATCAAAAGGACCTATTTTCTTTAAACAAAAAAGAAATGGTTTAGATTATAAAGAATTTTACTGTTATAAATATAGATCCATGAAGCCTAGTTTAACAGCAGATTTGTATCAAGCAACAAAAGAAGATACTAGAGTTACTAGAGTAGGCCGGGTTATTCGAAAAACGAGTATGGATGAATTGCCGCAATTTATCAACGTTCTTAAAGGGGACATGTCTGTAGTAGGCCCTAGACCACATATGGTAAGTCACACCCATATGTATGCCGAAAAAATCGATAAATTTATGGTACGCCACTTTGTAAAGCCAGGCATTACTGGCTTGGCACAAGTAAGTGGCTATAGAGGCGAGGTTGAAACAGATTCTGACATTATTAACAGAGTAAAACACGATATTTTTTATCTAGAAAATTGGTCTTTAATTATGGATATTAAAATTGTGTTTCAAACCATTTACAATGCAATTAAAGGAGAAGAAAAAGCATACTAACTCTCTGGAGAAACCTTTAGTATCCATTATCACACCGCT
>JBNMOX010000300.1:0-3257 GCA_051275835.1 Patiriisocius sp. | reverse complement strand
ATTGGTATTTAACATTGTTTTTTTACCCATATTCCAGTAGTGATTTAACATAAAAACAGGCTCCTTAATTTCTCTAATACGGCTATTTCTAATTTCATCATCTTGAAACCCCCAATTTGGGTTATACCGTATTCCTTTTAAATCTCTTTGTTCCTGTGTAATTGCAGTAGAACGACCTCTTCTATTGGGTGTATAAAATGTTGTAAAGTTAAGACTGTGCGTGTCATTAATTTTTTTCTCAACAGAAGCAAAGAATGAATTAGCATCATATAAAGTACCTTCTTGATATCCTTGTGTACCAAATCTACGTGCTACAGAAACAGCATAAAACCATCCATTTTGCATCAAACCACTAGTATAGGTTCCCATGATTCTACCACGGTAACTTCTGTTTGAAGACGCGAAAGAAACACGACCTCCTTGTCGGTATTGTGAAGCTCTCATAATAATATTACTCGTCCCTGCAACACCCCCAAAAGTATAATCGTTGGCTTTTAGCCCCATGGAAAATTCACGATTACGTTGCACATCATTAAGTCCTCCCCAGTTACCCCATTGTGGGCGACCTGTGATTTGCTTATTCATTTCAAGACCATTGATAAGCAATGTACCATTGGCGTTGTCTAATCCTCTTGGTCTAAAAAATGTAGCACTAAAATCAAATGCAGCAGCATTTAAAAAAGCATCTCTAGAAGCTTGTAATAAACCAGATGTATTAAACGTCGCACTGTCGTCTTCATATAGCTCCGTATCTGTTAGACTAATAATTCCAATTTGAGCTTCAATCTCAGTGAGATCAATCTCTAAGAGAATTGGATCTAAGTTTAATGTTTCACCGTTTTGAATGGTAATTTGGATTCTTTGCGGGTTATAGCCTTCTTTTAAAACTAAAAGTACTTGCTCGCCTTGAGGCAAAGTATTACTTGCCATAAAGAAAAGACCTCCAGCATCTGTCAAGGTATTAAATGAACTAGCCTGTATACGAATCACTACCCCTTCAATAACATCACTTGAATTGCTATCTACTAAGCGTCCTTTTACGATTGTATTTTGTGCGGGGCTAAAACCTGCAAAAAGCAATGGTATAAAAAAAGATGAGATCCATTTTTTCATTCCTAAATTTTAATTTTAAAAAAAACCATATTCTCGTTGTAAACACTCTAAAAGCTTGTTGAAAGTACTGATTGATTTGTAAAAATTAAAGCAACGAACTGATATTGTGACAAGTAGTTATGTGAATTCATGAATCATCACTGAAGGTTTTTTTCAACTACGATTTATATTCCGATATTTAATATGCATTCTAAGGAAGAAGTCTATTCTCTTGCTGGCAGCCACAGAAATAGACTACCCACCATTAGGTTAGGAATCCATTTTGTAGTGAGGATTCATGAATTATACGTAACACAATCTTAATCTTACTTTTATGTACGAGCCAAAACACCTCTTGATGATTCTATTTTTAGCAACTTCTATAAATTTTGGTCAAGACAAAAAACAATACAAAGTAAACACGATAGCTTTCTACAATGTTGAAAACCTATTTGATACAGAAAATGACCCTATTACCTATGACGATGACAGAACACCCAACGGAAAAGATCATTGGACAGAAGAAATTTACCAAGCAAAACTTAAAAACATGGCCAAAGTTATTAGTGAGATTGGCGCTGATGTTACTGGAACAACACCTGCCGTAATTGGTCTTTGTGAAACTGAAAACAGAAAAGTACTGGAGGATCTTGTAAATCAAGAACCACTACTCCAAAAAGAATATGGAATTGTCCAATTTGACTCTCCAGATAGAAGAGGTATTGATGTAGCATTACTCTTTCAAAAAAGGTTGTTTACCCCCACAAACTATAAAGCTCATGTGCTTATTATTTATGATAACAAAGATCCAACCAAGCGTGTTTTTACCCGGGATCAATTGGTTGTAAGCGGCATGCTAGATGGAGACAAAATACACTTTATCGTTAACCATTGGCCTTCTAGAAGTGGTGGCGAAGCTAGAAGTCGTTATAAAAGAATGAGTGCCGCAAAATTAAATAAGCATATTATTGATTCCATTTTTACGGAAGAGCCTTATGCAAAAATTATCACCATGGGTGACTTAAATGATGACCCAACAAGTCCTAGCGTAAAAACAGTGTTACAACCCAAAAAGAAAAGGGATAATGTCGGCACCAAACAACTATACAACCCTATGGAGAAAATGTTTAAAGATGGACTAGGAAGTTTAGCCTGGAGAGATGGGTGGAATTTATTTGATCAAATGATTATCTCATCAGAATTGACTAAGAAAGACTATAGCAGTTATCGTTTTTATAAGGCAGGAATTTTTAATAAATCATATCTAGCAAATTCTAAAGGGCAATACAAAGGCTATCCCTTCCGAAGTTTTAGTAATGGCAGATATACAGGAGGGTATAGCGATCACTTCCCTGTATTTATATACCTTATTAAAGAGCAATAATTGGTATTAATTTCTTTTGAAATAGTAGAGTAACACTTCTATTCTGAAGGATCTGATTACATCATAACTGTTATGCTGAGCATGTCGAAGCACATTCCAAAGACCCTTCAAAAAGTTCGGGTGACAAAAAAACAATCATTAAATTTAGTGAGATTTCCGAAGCATAAAAAAGCCACTACAATTTAAAATGGTAGTGGCTTTTTTGATAAAATAAAGTCTTCTACAACCAACTTGACCAAGGAATTCTACTTAATAATAAGACCAATGCAATGGTATAAAATAGTGCGAGCATTTTAAATTTTGGATGTGAGGTTAGCTTCTTCTTGTGCTTAGAGTATCCTATCGTAATAAACACAGCAGTAAGCAACATTACTGTTGGGTGCTCAATAGCATATAACCGTAGGGTGCTATCTTTCATAACTGCTCCCATACCATTGTTTGAAATAGACTGCAGACCTAATGGAGATACAAAAAATAAAATAAGGCCAATTAAAAATTGCAAGTGTGTTACTATTAATGTAAACAAAGCGAGTCTAAAGTCTTTATAACTGTATTCTTTTTTAGAAAAGAAACTAAAAACAGCATTAAGCGTGGCAACAATAACAGCGAGAACGACCAAGTAAGCCCAATAAGAATGTACGTGTTGAATAGCTTGATACATATCAATAAATTTTAATTATAGAATAGTAAAGGTACTAAAAAACAAAAGAGCCATCACAAATGTGATGGCTCTTTAAGTATTAAATGATAAATGAATTAGAAGTTGTAACGTACACTTGCG
>JBNMOX010000299.1:0-3261 GCA_051275835.1 Patiriisocius sp. | reverse complement strand
AATTATTGGTGGTTCTTATGGTGGTTATATGACCATGGCAGCCTTAACCTATGCTCCTGAAGAATTTAATGTAGGTGTTAATATATATGGCGTTACTAACTGGATGCGTACATTGAAAAGTATTCCACCCTGGTGGGCTTCTTTTAAAGATGCCTTATATGAAGAAATGGGAGATCCGAATACAGAAGATAGTATTAGACTTAAAAAACAATCTCCATTATTCCATACTCAAAATGTGACAAAACCACTCATGGTATTACAAGGAGCTCAAGATCCGCGTGTATTACAAGTAGAAAGTGATGAAATTGTAGCGGGAGTTCGTGAAAATGGGGTACCAGTAGAATATGTATTGTTTGAAGATGAAGGACACGGTTTTGTAAAGAAAGAAAACCAGATAGAAGCCTATGGGAAAGTAAAACTGTTTTTAGACAAATACTTAAAAGGAAGTGCTACAATACCTAATGATGGTGAAAAGCAAGAGCCTATTAAAATAGATACACATTAAATAGACCACTCGCTTCGCTTATTGATAAAACATAAACTAGAATAGAGAATAGAGAATAGAGAATGAAAGATTGATTTTTTTCTCTACGCTCTTCTCTTTTGCCTTAAATTTAAAAAACAATATCCATGAAAAAAACAATTGCACTATTACTTATAACAATCCTTAGTATTCAATTCTCAAGGGCCCAAGAAGATGGTCAAGATGAGTTTGGGTCTTGGTTTATGTTCTTCGGAAATGCCCGCCTTTCTGAACGCATTAGTATAAGTCCGGAAGTACAATACAGAACCTTTGAATTTGGGTCAAATTTCAATCAACTCCTACTTAGAACTGGTGTTAATTGGCATATCACCGACAAGGCAGCAGTAACCTTAGGCTATGGCTACATCACTACCGACGTGACTTTTGAAGAACCCGAAGATGAAGAAAACATTACAGAACATAGATTATATGGCCAGTTTACGATTAAAAATTCCTTATGGAAATTTAAATCAACGCATCGCTACAGGTTTGAACAGCGCTTTATTGACATTCCAAATTTAGGAAGTGATACCCAATACAGAATACGGTATCTATTAAGACTCACCTACCCTATTTCAGACACCTGGTATGTATCTGCTTACGATGAAATTTTCATCAACTTACAGGAACCAATATTTGGACAAAACAGATTGTATGCTGCGGTTGGTTATAATTTCAACAAAAACATAAGGACAGAGGCAGGGTATCTCAAAAACCACTTTACTGGAAGAAATTATGATCGTTTTCAGATAGGTCTTTGGTATAATTTCGACTTTAGAGAAGGAAAAGAGTAAAGAATAGAAAGATAAAAAGACCGCTATTTAAAATTCAGCCACAAATGAGTAAGATGAAACAATTGGCGAAACATTCCTCTAAATCTCCCTTCAAAGGGAGGTTTCATAAGGTTATTATTTGATATAGCACTCCTCCTTTAAAGGAGCTTAGAGGGATGTTCCTGCTAAAGATTTAATTAAAAACACACACATGAAATCATCAAAAATCACATTCAAAAATGCAGCAGGAATTACATTGTCTGGTAGACTCGATTTACCCTTAGAACAAGATCCACACAACTTTGCCATTTTTGCGCATTGTTTTACCTGTACAAAAGATTTTAGTGCCGTACGCAATGTAAGTAAGGCATTGGCTAGTGAAGGTTTTGGTGTCTTACGTTTTGATTTCACAGGGTTAGGTGATAGTGATGGAGATTTTGCAGATACCAACTTTTCTAGTAATGTAGAAGACTTAATATATGCAGCAGACTTTTTAGCAAAAGAATACAAAGCACCTTCCCTATTGGTCGGACATTCATTAGGTGGCGCAGCGGCTATTTTTGCAGCCTCAGAAATAGAAAGTGTGCAAGCATTAGCTACTATTGGAGCTCCTAGCAACCCTGTACATGTAAAAAAACAATTTGGTAGTCAAGCAACACAAATAGAAGAACAAGGAAAAGGAAGTGTAACGCTTGCAGGACGAGATTTCATATTTAAAAAACAATTTTTTGATGATTTAGAAAAACAATCCTGTGAAGCTGCAGCAGGAAAGTTAAGAGACAAAGCATTGCTTATTATGCATTCCCCACAAGACGCAACAGTATCCATAAAAAATGCCGAAGAAATATATCATGCTGCAAGACACCCCAAAAGTTTTGTAACTCTTGATGGTAGTGAGCATTTATTGATTGATAAAAAAAATGCAGCCTATGTAGGGAAAGTCATTTCAGGATGGGCTGCACGCTATATAGAAATGCCAATACAAGAGACCATTAATACATCGCATCAAGTAGTAGCCAGCTTAGATGATGAGGATGGCTTTACCACCCTTATCAAACTAGGTAACCACTATATGAAAGCAGATGAACCGATTCGCGTTGGCGGACACGATTATGGACCTACACCATATGAGTTATTGGCTGGGAGTCTTTCTGCCTGTACCGCTATGACCATACAAATGTATGCGAAACGTAAAGGCTGGCTTGTAGAAAATGTAGCGGTACATACTAGTTATTCAAAAACACATGCAGCAGATTGTGAAGCCTGTGAAGAAAGTGACAGCAATAAAATAGACACCTTTCATAGAGATATTAAACTCACTGGAGACTTCGATGAAAAGCAGCGCGCAAGATTACTTCAAATAGCCGATAAATGTCCCGTTCACAAAACGCTGCATAGTGAGACGCAAGTAATCACAAAGCTAGTATAGCATAATAAAATGGCTTAATTTAATATATTGTAACAGGTACACATCTGTTTTATTATTCTAGATGTTACTCTATTTGATTCTTTAGTGATTACAAACACATTAGTATGAAGTAGCATTGGGTTTTAAAACTTGCATATTTTTTTTTGTGTTCCGAAATGTTAAACTGTATCTTACCTACCAATTAAATCATCAAATAGTATCGTCATGAAAACATATTTTCTAATACCAATAGCAGCAGCAACACTCCTTTTTACAAGTTGTAAAAATGAAGTCAAAGAAACCAAAATAGTAGAACAAAAGGTTAAACAATCATTGGACGCTAAAAAAGCCAAGTATACAGTAGTGCCTGTTAACGAGGAAAAGTTAATAACATTTAAATTAGAACCTAAAAGTGATAGCAAAGCCACTGGTACCGTAGTTTTTTCACAAAAAGGAGAAATGGTCACATTTAAAGCTTCTCTGGAAGGATTAACTCCAGGAATGCATGCCATTCACATTCATGAAAAAGCAGATTGCTCTTCTGTAGATGGTAAATC
>JBNMOX010000298.1:0-3296 GCA_051275835.1 Patiriisocius sp. | reverse complement strand
AAAGCGTGATGCACGTTATGGAAAAGTAATTAAGAATTTAAAAGATATTCGTGCAGCAGAATTAGCACATAAAGAGATTACAGGTAAATTTACAGGTGATTTTGATAGCTTAGTTCGTTTTCTTGATACTGCTCAATTTGCTAACATACAACGTCGTGACACAAGTTATGCCGATGAGAAGAGAAATTTAGCCTATGGGCTAGATGCAAAAACAGGAGGATATATCTTGGAAACTGTCTTATTAGACACCCTTGGTTTTACCCCTGTAAGAGATTCTATCTTTGGTGGTACAGATCGCTATAAAACGATGATGAATTTATCACTAGAACTTGAAGGTATTACCGGAACGGTGGAATTAAAAGTGGGTGAAATCATTAAAAACAGAAACACATACTCTGCTTTTGAAGCTAGAATAGCTAAAAAAGTAGTTCTTGAAGGTTTAAATAAAGACCTCATACAACAAGAGGAACAAGTAGTTTCTGTAGAAGGTGTTAACGGAGCCTTCATTTCGGTAGGATCTTTAGAAGAGATTGATACGTCTGGTAACTGGCCAAAAATATATGACGCTGAAGAAACAAAACAACAATAAAGGGTTACCCACCCACAAAAGACTGTCCGTTCAAATATCATTGACCGGACATTCTTTTTTAATAAGCCATACGGTAAGCAAAGAAGTCCTTTTTTTTTCTGAAACGTCCTTTGACCATGCCACCACCCCCGAAGCACTTCTATTACTACTTACAAAAGAAATAAACAATACACCAGACCTACAAGAGCAATTTGATGAGGTTATAGTAGTGCATTGTAATGATATTGTTACCACAATACCTAAATCTCTTTTTGACCCTCAAAAAGCAGCAGAGTATTTAAAATTTAATTCAAAAATACTTGCTACAGATTTTATTGCTTTTGATGAAGTGCATACCCAAGACATGATTACAGTATATGCTCCATACATAAATGTCAATAATTTCTTTTTTGAAACCTATGGTAGCTTTTCTTACTTTCATGCTACTACAAAATTATTGGAAGGTGTCTTAAACAATTCCAATGTAGATGTAAGTCCTGAGGTACATGTTCACGTTTTTAAAGATAGTTTTACTTGTATTATTACAAAAAATAAGCAGTTACAATTATGTAATACCTATCCCTATAAGACCCCAGAAGACTTTATATACTATATCTTATTCTGTTATGAACAATTAGGATTAAAACAAGAAATAGACCCAATAAAACTAAGTGGTATTATTATTAAGGATGATCCTTTATATGTGCAACTATTCACCTATATAAGGCATATAACTTTTGATAAAAACACAAAAGGAATTCAAATAAAAGACACCTCAAAGCACCAACACCCTATTATTTCAAATCTATAAGAATGCGCATTATTTCAGGAATACATAAAGGAAAACGCCTCATGGCTCCAAAACATTTGCCGGTACGTCCTACCACAGATTTTGCCAAAGAAGGTTTGTTCAATATTTTAAATCATAGATGGAGGTTTAGTGAAATCTCATTATTAGACCTATTCTCAGGTACTGGAAATATAAGCTATGAATTTGCCTCAAGAGGCTGTAGTGATATTACTTCCGTTGATGGTCATTTTGGTTGTGTAAAATATATTTCCAAAATTTCTGAAGAACTCCATTATAATATCAATGCCATCAAGGCTGATGTTTTTAAGTATACGAAAACAAGCCCAAGATCATTTGATATTATTTTTGCAGACCCTCCTTATGATTTTACAGTAGAACAACTCGAAACGTTGATCGCAGATTCTTTTAAAAACGGACTTGTTTCTAAAGATGGAAACTTTATTTTAGAACACACAAAGCACACCGATGTTTCTGCCTTTGAACGCTTTACAGAGTCAAGAAGATACGGTGGTTCGGTCTTCAGTTTTTTTCAATAAAAATAAATTTTTTATTGAAAAAAAATGTATAGTTTTGTTAAAAATAAGGCCTTAAGGCCTACTATTCAATTAGACTAACTACATATTTAATGCAAATCTCACTCCTCAAAACTATCAATTTGGACTTTGTTCATATTGAAATATATCCCGATTTTTTAATTACAACTACTAAAGAAGGTATTGTATTTGATACCAAAGAATTGAAAGCTATTTATAACGTATTCGACAACTATTTTCCAGGCAAAGATTTTGGTTTAATTGCCAATAGAGTTAACGATTATACGGTAAATCCAACCTGTTATTTAGAATGTGAAAAATACAAACGCTTAAAAGGAATGGCCATACTATGTCATAATGAAGCGAGCTATAATAACGCAAAGTTCGAAAAAGCATTCTACAAAGATTTGGAAGTATTTTATACACTAGAAGAGTGTGTATCATTTATAGGAACCAAATTATAAAAAAGCAGGTCTATAAGCCGGGTTCTGTTCAATCTGGCTTAAGCCAAAAATTCCTTATCATTTATCTAGATACATATTTACACATGTATTCAATCTGCCCACCCTCCAGCATGGGCGGGAACCCTTAACGCTGGTATACGTGGCATTTCACCGCATAGAGTTTACCTGGTTTCACTACAGCTTAACCTGTACATACTTTCTGCTGCACTTGTCCTACCTCGCCTAAGACGGGTGACGGCCGTTAGCCGCTATACTTCCCTTTGGTGCCCGGACTTTCCTCTTCAAATCACTTTGAAGCGATAAGGCGACCTGCTATCGCAAAAGTATCATTATTGTTAATAAATACCCTAAAATAGCGACTGCTATTTTTTAATTAATTCCCTTACATAGGTATATTTGTTTCTATACTATGGAACCATTTATTGTATCGGCTAGAAAGTACAGACCAGCAACATTTAAAGATGTTGTAGGGCAACAGGCTATAACTAATACACTAGAGAATGCCATAGAAAACAACCATTTAGCACAAGCACTTTTATTTACAGGTCCTAGAGGTGTTGGTAAAACTACCTGTGCTCGTATCCTAGCAAAAAAAATAAATCAAGATGGTACTCACAAAGAAGATGAGGATTTTGCCTTCAATATTTTTGAATTAGATGCTGCTTCCAACAATTCTGTCGATGATATACGTAACCTTATTGACCAAGTTCGTATTCCTCCACAAGTAGGACAGTACAAAGTGTATATTATTGATGAGGTACACATGTTATCCTCTGCTGCGTTTAATGCTTTTTTAAAAACACTAGAAGAACCGCCCAAGCACGCAATTTTTATTCTAGCAACTACAGAAAAACACAAAATTATTCCTACCATTTTATCGCGTTGTCAAATTTTTGACTTTAGACGCATTACGGTTCAGG
>JBNMOX010000297.1:0-3301 GCA_051275835.1 Patiriisocius sp. | reverse complement strand
GTTTGTTTCTCATTTTCAGGCTACATTTTTTCATCTCTAATTGCTTTTAGTTGTGCGATAGTTACTTCAAAAGCCATAAGTTCTGAAATGTTACGATTGATCATTAGGTTTAATTATCAAGGCAATAATATCCTTCTTTACATATAGTATACAGTCATTATTAGTATGAAAATATATATTTTATTTCTAGTATAGAAATAAAGATACCCCTGTGAACGAGTCTTATTTATACTTGAATTGAAGATAAGCTTCTCTATAGATTTAGTATTATTATTGTATTTTAACAAGATTTTATGAACATTAAAACACTGTAAAAAGTATTTTTAACGATTATTATAAAAAAAACCAATGAAAGAAATAATCTTTAAAGCACCATTACTAGTGGTAATGGCTTTATTCATTTTTGCTACATCTTGTAAGGATAGCAGCACCACAGCAAAGGATACTGCAAAGCTATCTGTTGAATTCGAAAAATATGAACTAGCAAATGGCCTTGATGTTATATTACATCAAGATAAAAGTGACCCTATTGTCTCACTTGCTGTACAATACGGAGTAGGTTCTAACCGTGAAAAGACGGGACGTACTGGTTTTGCACACTTGTTTGAACATATGTTATTTCAAGAATCTGAAAATGTACCCCAAGATCAATTCTTTAAGAAAATTCAAGATGCTGGTGGAACATTAAACGGGGGGACCTGGAAAGATGGTACGATCTATTATGAAACAGTTCCAAACAATGCCATGGAAATGATGATGTGGTTAGAAAGTGACCGTATGGGATGGTTTATCAATACCGTAACAGAATCTGCTTTTGAAAACCAACAAGAAGTGGTTCAAAACGAAAAACGCCAACGTGTAGATAATAATCCATACGGACACACAGGTTGGGTAATAGATAAAGCAATATACCCAGAAAGTCATCCATATAACTGGCAAGTAATTGGTGAGTTGGTTGATTTACAAAGTGCAACCGTTGCAGATGTTCGTGAATTTTATGAAAAATTCTACGGCCCTAACAATGCTACCTTAGTATTGGTAGGTGACTTTGAGACTGAAGAAGCAAAAGCAATGATTGAAAAGTACTTTGGTGAAGTAAAAAGAGGACAAGATGTTCCAAAGCTACAACCACAACGTACTACTTTAGCTGAGTCAAAAAGATTGTATCATGAAGATAACTTTGCTACTACAGCACAGTTAAACATGGTTTGGCCTACAATTGAGCAATACACAGATGATGCATATGCTTTAAATTTTCTAGGAGAATTATTCTCTAGCGGTAAAAACGCACCTTTATATAAAGTGTTAGAAAAAGAAAAAGAACTTTCATCTAGTTTTTACTCATATAATGGATCTGCAGAATTAGCTGGGGTGTTTAGAATTTCAGTTACAGCAAATGACGGTAAAAGTTTAAAAGATGTGGAAGCTGGAATTAATGAAGCATTTGCTTTGTTTGAAAAAGAAGGTATTACAGATAGAGATGTTGCTAGAGTGAAAGCGGGTCTTGAAACTGGATTTTATAATGGTATAAGTAGTGGTACAGGAAAGGCATTCCAGTTAGCGAGTTATAACGTATTTGCAGGAACCCCTAGTTTTATAGAGACTGATATCGAAAACATTCAAAAGGTAACCAAAGAAGATGTAATGCGTGTATACAATACATACATCAAAGGAAAGCCATTTGTACTTACAAGTTTTGTCCCTAAAGGGAAAACAGATCTTATTGCAGACAACTCTATAAAAGCAGAGGTTGTTGAAGAAGAAATTGTTGAAAATGTACAAAAAGAGACCATTGAAGAAACAGCAGACGAAGTGGCTAAAACACCTTCTGTTTTTGATCGTTCTATAGAGCCTACGCAGGGAAAATCTCCTGCACTTAAGGTTCCTACTAGTTGGACTACTGAATTGGCCAACGGTATGAAGGTATATGGTATTGAGCAAAATGAAATTCCAACAGTAAACTTCAACATTGTTATTGAAGGAGGTCATTTATTAGATAGCATGGAGAAAAACGGTGTTGCCAACTTGATGACAGATATCATGATGGAAGGTACTGCTACAAAAACACCACAAGAGTTAGAAGAAGAGATTGAAATGTTAGGAGCGAACATTAATATGTTCACGACTCGTGAGTCTATTATAATTCAAGTAAATACTTTAGTTCGTAATTATGAAGCTACTATTGGATTGGTAGAAGAGATTTTAACACAACCCCGTTGGGATCTAGAAGAATTTGGACGAATTAAAACAGCTACTATTAACCAAGTTAAGAGGTCTGCAGCAAATCCTAATGCGGTTGCTGGACGTGTCTTTAACAAGTTAATGTATGGTCAAGATCATATCTTTGCATATCCAACTTCAGGTACTGTAGCTTCTATTGAGTCTATTGGTATTGAAGATATAAAAGCATTTTATGCGAAGAACTTTTCACCATCAATTTCAAGATTTCACATTGTAGGTAAAATAGACCAGGCAAAAGCATTGGTTGGTTTGACTAGTTTAGAAAAAAATTGGGCAGCTAAAGATGTTACCATTCCAGAATACCCAATAGCAGCTGCAAGAGATAAGTCTTCTGTATATTTTGTGGATATTCCAGGAGCAAAGCAATCTGTGATCCAAATTGGTAATATTTCTATGGCAAGAAGCGATAAGGATTTCTACCCAGCAGAAGTAATGAACTATGCATTAGGTGGAGCTTTTAATGGTGTTGTTAATAGAATTTTACGGGAAGAAAAAGGATATACCTACGGAGCACGTACAGGTTTTGGAGGTAGTAAAATACCAGGAACCTTTAGAGCTTCTTCAAGTGTAAGAACGAATACAACAGGTGAGTCTGTTGAAATCTTTAGAGATGAAATGAATAAGTATAAAGAGGGGATCTCTCAAGAAGACCTAGACTTTACTAAAAATGCATTAATCAAATCTAATGCACGTCGTTTCGAAACGCAGTTTGCCTTATTGGGGATGCTACAAGAAATGAGTACCTATGGTTTAGATCCAGATTACATAGCAGGTGAAGAGGCTACGGTTAGAAATATGACCTTAGCGCGTCACCAAGAATTGGCAAATAAATATTTAGATCCGTCAACTATGGCATACTTGGTAGTAGGGGATGCAGAAAGCCAATACACACAGTTCAGAGATATGGGCTTTGATGAGGTGTTGTTATTAGATAAAGAAGGAGAAGAAGTAACACTAGAAGATGTAAAGCAATAGTTTCTATTCCGAAATATTAAAATTCTAAAAAGGGAAGTCATATATGGCTTCCCTTTTTTTATTTTACCTTTAGGTTTTATTATTC
>JBNMOX010000296.1:0-3303 GCA_051275835.1 Patiriisocius sp. | reverse complement strand
ATCTACAAGCACGGCTTCTTCATCAATTACAAAGGCTTCATTTACTATTCTGTTTGTGACTGTTACTGTACTACTTTTGGTGCGTGCATAATACTTTTTATAATTTTCTTTGAGTGTTTCTCTTCCTTCATACTGGATCGTGTTTGGGAATCTACGTACCACAACATTGGTGTTAAAGGCATTGGCAAAAGCATCAAGGTTACGGGTGTTAAAGGGCTGGATATGTCTATCGACACTGGTACCCGCGCCTTGTTAAGTTTCATTGGCTACTAGGGCTATTTTTTTACCATTCGGACTCACGGTAATGCGGTTAATATCTGAAATATTATACGAGGATAGATCTGCTACTTCTTTCCATTCTTGAGCTCCATACAAATCATAAAGATATAGTTTGGATCCACTTCCTAATAAAAGTTGTGAGTTATTAATCCAGCAATGATCTTGCACACCAACGGGTAACTGACATACAAAAAAGCTTTGTCCATCCCCATCGATGTCTAATAGATACACATCCATGTTTTTATCTTCATTGGTCAAGGTGTAACTTACAGAATTACTATCTGGAACAGTATGAATTGAGCGACCTGAGTTTTCTATATAGTTGGTGACTTCTTTTGTTTTAAAATTGGCAATTACCAAGTTTAATTGATCTCCACCCAATACAGAGGCTACGATACGATCATTGTCATGAAAAGCGAAATAGGCTATTTCAGCAGTTGGCAATAGCATTTCAGGTGCTGTTTGAGAAGGGATGCTATAGTCATACCCATATAAACGTTGCAAACCACTCGTGTCTAATCTAACAGCTGCAACTTTCTTGGATACTGGAAATTTTTGTGGAGAATACTCACCACCGCTTGTTGGTGTGTTCAATCTTTGTTTGGATTGGGTTACAAGGTCATAGATTTGAATTTCGGTTTGTTTGTTTTCGGTACCGGCGTATACTAGCTTTGAATCACTAATAAAAGAGGGTTGACTATCATATCCGGGATTATTAGATATGTTCTTTACACCAGAAATACGCATTTTCTCACCTACAAGTGTGATGTCCATAACATATACATCTTGGGCTGGTTGTGCAAAAAGGAAGCTGCTACCTAGGCATAAAAAAACAAGAAGAAATTTCATAGTAGTATAATTTGAGAACCAAGGTACGAAGATTGTGCCATTTTTTTTTGTTCATTTGTAATCTAATTTTATACTAGAATATGTTTAAAGGAATCAATAAGTTATTAGCTTCTGTTGGCAATGTAAAAGCGATGGAGCGTTTAAGTGATCGTAGTGGTACAGAAGAAATCATGCAGCCACTAGATGGAGATAAAGTAGCGCAATCTAAAGACGGACAGCTATTTATAGCTTTCCAGGAAATGCAAGAATATTTGTTTATGGAAACGCTTCTTATTTGTAACCGAAATATGAAAACTTTTAAGGGCGCTAGTTTGTTGTTTAAAAGTGCTAATGGAGATTTCACACTTACTTCAGACACCCAAGAAATTGAATGTGAATTTTCTAATGCCTCCAATCGATTTATAAGCGAAGTCACTTTTGATATTACGAAAGAACAAATTAGACGTGTAGATGCGCGCGATTTTCAGTCTTTAGAGTTTCGGTTTAAGAAAAAAGTGATTGTAATGGAAATGGTACTTAAACGCGTATAAAAAAAAGCTGAATGTACATGATATACATCCAGCTTTTAGTTTTGGTTGGGGATCTTTTTATACTGCATATTTATAGAGCGATAGGGTAGGAGTGTTATTTCTAAGTACATGTCCAACCTTGGAAATATCGGCAAAACGCCTTTCGATTCCCACCCTGGCTCTAATTTTAATGTTTCTCGGTATTTTCATGGTTGTTATTTTTAAATTGATTGATGAATGACCTCTTAATGACTGTATCTTCTTTTTTGATTCCAGATAAATAATCTGGATGTCGCTGTACTACTTGATAATTGATTTCTGTGTAATGTTTTCATACTATTGATTTTATTGATTGTTGTTTATTTGATTGATGATGTGCTTTTGAAAACAAACGTTATATTATCTAAAACGTCTTTTGCTATTCCAAACGTAGCTTTTTGAAGCTGTTGGCTTTGCTGTTTTGTACTCTGTATTTAAATTTGTCATGGTATTTGTTTTTATTGGTTGTGGTTGTTTTGTTTGTTGCTGTAATGTTGCATGCAAGCGTTTATATTATCTAAAACGTCTTTTGCTGTTCCATACATAGCTTTTTGAAGCTTTTGGCTTTACTGTCAGGTAATCTGTATCTAAAGTTCTCATACTATTTATTTTTATTGGTTGTGGTTGTTTTGTTTGTTCTTATCTTTTTGAAAGCAAGCGTTTATATTATCTAAAACGTCTTTTGCTGTTCCATACATAGCTTTTTGAAGCTGTTGGCTTTACTGTCTTGTAATCTGTTTGTAAAGTTCTCATATTATTTATTTTTTATTGGTTGTGGTTGTTTTCTTTGTTCTTGCCATGTTGAAAGCAACCGTCTATATTATCTAAAACGTCTTTTGCTATTCCATACATAACTTAATGATGCTGTTGGCTTTACTGTCTTGTAATCTGTATTTAAATTTCTCATGGTGTATTGTTCTAAAGGGTTCTATTAAATAGACTACTAAACGCTATTTATGTTACAGTACTTTGCAATACATAGTACTATTTTAACACTTTTTTAACACAAATAGGGGTTTAATGAAGCTTTTGTTAACACTTAATAACACTCTTGAACATAAAAAAAAGCGCCACTCTAGAGAGAGTAGCGCCTATTTTCTATACCCTAGGTATTAAAAAGGGGTATTATTTGAAAAAGGTATTATTAGAAAGGATATTTATTTTCTGAGGTTACCTTTTCTGCTATGGTATTACGAAGTCCCACAATATTTGGCATATTTTGGTACTTTGTAAATCGTTTTAAGCCCATAAGCATCATGCGTTGTTCATCGCCTTCAGCAAATGATATGATACTCATTTTTGCTTTGGTATCAATAATGTCTACGGCATTGTATAAGTACAATTGCGCCATGGCTACTTGATAGGCTGCATGATCCTTTCCATTCTTGCTGCTTTTTTCGGCTCGAAGGATAGCAGATTCTGCCATATATATTTCAATTAAAATATCACTTGAAGCAAGTAACATCATTTGATGCTCTTCAAGTTCTGGTCCAAATTTCTGCACTGCAGCTCCTGCTACCATTAAGAATACCTTTTTTAATTTGGCGATCATAGCCTTTTCTTCGCTTAATATTTCAGAAAAATCTGGTGTATCAAAAGAAGGAATACCCAGAAGCTCATTGGCTAC
>JBNMOX010000295.1:0-3306 GCA_051275835.1 Patiriisocius sp. | reverse complement strand
TTCGGCCCTTCATGTTTTTTTCCTCTAGGGCTTTTTCCTTTTTTGGGCTGAAACATCATAAAACTTACCAATGTAACATTGAGTAACAAAAGGACGATAATTATGATGCTAAATATTTTGTTTTTATTCATAATATAAAGTGTTATTGTTGATCGTAACTAGTTCCGAAATATCAGTGTTTTCATTATTGTTCCCTGGTACTAACATGTATCCTTCTGAGCAAAGAAGACAAACAAGTGTTGCAGCAGCAATTCGCAACCAAGACATCTGAATGACAGGTTGTTGAGCCTTTGTTTTTTGTAAAACCTTCTCATACAGTGTATCATCTACTGAAACGCGTTGTATTGTTTTTAAAAGGCGTAATGGATCTTCCATGTTTTTTTTGGACGATGATTTTTTCATATTCCTTCGTTTTGAGAAATTATTTTTTTTAATTGTTGTTTTGCTCTTTGCATTAATGATTCTATGGCTTTGGGTGTTTTATCTAAAATTTCAGCAACTTCTGCCATTGATTTTCCTTCCACTTTAAGTAAGAGTAATACGGTTTTTTGAGTGTCTGGTAATTGATTAATTTGCTTAAAAAGCAACGATAGTGTTTCTTTATTTTCTAATGTAATTCCAGGGTGATTAAAATCACTTATGTTATGGAGATCTTTTTCATCACGACTAAAGATAGCAAAACGCTTTTTTCTTTTTTTTGACTTAATAGCATCTAGCGATGTGTTTATGGTAATTCTGTAAAGCCACGTTTCTAATTTAGCATCACCCTTAAAAGTGTTTAGTTTTTGATGCACTTTCACAAAAACATCTTGTGTTATTTCTTCAGCCTCCTCAATGTTTTGAACATATTGTAACGCTACATTATAAACAAGGTCTTTGTTTTTTAGATAGAGTTCTTTGAAATTCATAGAATATAGGGAGTTCAGCTACAAGAATATGCATTTGATTTTGGAATTAAAAATTAATTCTAATACGCATGTATAAAACCCTATAATTTTTCAAAAAAGAAACATCTAGCATTATTCATTTTTTTATATTTGTCTAAACACTACAAAATCTTTAATTTGGAAGTGTCTATTTGTAAAGCTGCAACAAAATAGCTAAGCATTTTTCAAAAATAGGGAACCAATTATAATACTATAACCAATCTAAAAATCTTTCAAGATGACACAACTTTAGCAATGCTTTAGACCCTATACATTTTCGCCCATGTGTCCCCAAGCTTTAGCGAAGGAGCATTAGGAATCACAGAATATTAATACGTCAAAGCATAATATAAAACGATGAAAGAATTACTTAAAAAATACGAAGAAAAAGAACCAGAAATAGTGTTTCACTGGAACGATCCAGAAACAGAAGCAGAAGGATGGACCGTTATCAATTCTCTTCGCGGTGGAGCTGCAGGTGGAGGAACCAGAATGCGTGTTGGGCTTAATGAAAATGAAGTATTATCATTAGCCAAAACAATGGAAGTTAAATTTACCGTGAGTGGCCCTGCTATTGGTGGCGCTAAGTCGGGTATTAATTTTAACCCGCATGATCCGCGAAAAAAAGGGGTGCTAGAACGTTGGTATAAAGCCGTTTCTCCTTTATTAAAATCGTATTATGGTACAGGTGGCGATTTAAACGTAGATGAAATTCATGAAGTAATTCCAATCACTGAGCAAAGCGGTGTTTGGCATCCACAAGAAGGTGTTTTTAATGGGCATTTTAACCCTACCGAAGCCGATAAAATTAACCGTATTGGCCAATTGCGTCAAGGAGTAATTAAAGTAATAGAAAATACAGCCTATTCTCCAGATGTTTCAAAAAAGTATACCGTAGCAGATATGATAACGGGCTATGGTGTTGCTGAAGCAGTGCGTCATTATTACGATATTTATGGTGGTGATGTCAAAGGAAAAAGAGCCATTGTACAAGGGTTTGGAAATGTAGGAGCTGCAGCTGCATACTATTTAGCGCAAATGGGTGCCAAAGTAGTAGGGATTATTGATCGCGTAGGAGGAATCATGAATCCAGACGGATTTACCTTTGAAGAAATCACAGCATTATACCATCAAAAAGATGGAAATACCCTAGTGGTAGATAACATGATTCCTTTTGAGGAAATGAATGAGAAAATCTGGACACTAGAATGTGAAATTTTCGCACCATGTGCTGCTTCTAGATTAATTACCCAAGAACAAATTAGTACCATGATGGATACGGGACTTGAAGTCATTTCTTGTGGTGCCAATGTGCCTTTTGCTGACAAAGAAATTTTCTTTGGAAGTATTATGGAATCTACAGACGAGCGTGTTTCTCTAATACCAGATTTTATTAGTAATTGTGGTATGGCGCGTGTGTTTGCATATTTTATGGAGCGTAAGGTGCAAATGACAGACGAAGCTATTTTTACTGATACATCTAGCACGATTAAAAAGGCTATTCAAGACACATATAATTCTAATAATAGTAAAACCAATATTAGCAAAACTGCTTTTGAAATTGCTTTAAAACAATTAGTTTAATCATCATACACCAATATATTTATGGAGTCAATTATCATTTTAATATTTGTAATAGGTTATTTGTCAATAACCTTGGAGCATCCTTTAAAATTAGACAAAACAGTACCAGCGCTTTTAATGGCCTCCCTTATTTGGGGCGTATTAGCCATTGGTTTTCATGCTGGCTGGTTTGATGTTATTGATACCCATGAAAATGCATTTAATTTCTTGAGTGGAGGAGAAGCTGCAGAACACGGTTTTGAAAATACCTTATTACATCATCTAGGTAAGACGGCAGAGATTTTAATTTTCTTAATTGGAGCCATGACCATTGTAGAGATTATTGACCTTCACCGTGGTTTTGAAGTCCTCAAAGGAGCTGTGCGCACCAAGAGTAAGAAGCGCTTGTTGTGGATTATTGGAATTTTAGCCTTTATACTTTCGGCCATTATTGATAATTTGACGGCTACTATTGTATTGATTACCTTATTACGTAAACTTATCACCAAACGTGAAGAGCGTTTGTGGTATGCGGCTATGGTAGTAATTGCTGCCAATGCTGGAGGTGCTTGGTCTCCTATTGGAGATGTAACGACAACTATGTTGTGGATTGCCAAAAATGTAACCGCTATGGGACTTATTAAATTTGTAGTGGTTCCTTCTATTGTTTGTTTTATAATACCCTTTTCTATTGCCATGTATTTACCTGCATTTAAAGGAGAGATCCATGTAGAGAATGACCAAGATATGGACGCAGGAAAACTATTAAGCAGCAAAACTATGTTGTTTCTTGGGCTAGGGATGATTGTGTCTGTTC
>JBNMOX010000294.1:0-3314 GCA_051275835.1 Patiriisocius sp. | reverse complement strand
AAACTATTTAAACCACCAAAATATAAAAGCTATATGGCGATGATTTATCTATTTTTTAACTAATAGCAACCAAAAAAGATAATTACAATTTTATAATTTTCTTTGTGCTGCTTCCAAATAGTCCTGTAAAGGTTGCAAATAAAGTGCCTTGCCAATCCTCTTTTAGATCAAGTGTTAAAGTACCATTATGCTGTGTTACTTGTTTGCGATATAATTCTTGACCAAGTATATTGGTAATAGTAACTGTAAGAACTCCTTCTATATCTTTAAACTTAAAGGATACAGTGTCACTAGCTGGATTTGGGTAGGGCCCTGTGATTGTATTGAGATCAAAATCTGTGCTGCCTAATTCTCCTACCTGTATAGACCAATAACCTTCTGGAGCAACAATAGGTCGCGCGAGTGTTTTTCCTGAAGTTGCCTCTGCCCAAATGTAATACTCGACATTCTCTGTTACTACAGGAATATCTACCACCCAAATATCATTACTGGTTAATGCCATAGCTGCTTCTTCATAATTGGTATTTCCTAGTTCTCTATAAAAAACATTAGCTGCAGCTATTCCGCTGCGGTGTTTGATACTTGCTTCTAGGGTGACCGTTGTGTTTTCTGGAGATTCAGCGACAGGCTGATGCACAATCCAAAGTGGATCTGCAACCCCTATTGAATGTGTAATGCAGTGTATAGCTCCTACCAATGAAATTAAATTCTCTCCGGGGTTATCTACGTCAATACCTACTACCGTATACCCTGGCATTAAGGCACGCCATTGTGCTAATGCTGGGTCATCTACTTCTGGTCTATAGGTTGGTACTAGTATCGTTTTATTAATAAACATTGCATTGGTATAGGTTCTATAAAACCCGCCATTATCTGGATAATTACCATTGGTGCTTGGTGGTGCGTCCATCCAGTTTACTTTATATGGAGTACCAAATGCAGAAACCTCATTCGCTAATACTTCTTCAATATTTGCTTCAATTTGTGGACCATCCGCCACACCATCTGGATATCTGCTTACGACAAGAGTTTCCTCATCTATCAATTTCATATGCATATCAATATGGTTGATTACATCATACGGGAGCGCTGTCATTTTAATATAATTCTGGATGCCCATATAGTCCTCCATAATTTGATCTATTTGAGCTTCTGTCTTTGGAGATACGTTATAAGGGTTTCCCGCTTCGTTTTCTTCTAATACGAGTTCAGATGCAAAGGCATTTCCTAAACCATCACTCATATAATTACCACCCGTGTTTACCAAATCATTAGGAGCCGTGTCTGTAACGTATAGAGGAATTCCAGTAAGGTTAGCATGACCAGCAGGTACGGTATCATCATTAGGTCTTGGTCTGTTATAAATCCAATCTGTAATAGCTCTGTCACCAACTTGATTTTCATAGATTGTATTTCCTGCATAATCTCGTATCCAGATACTATCCCAATCCCTATCCATAAAAATTACATTGGTTAAATCAATACCAGCATTGGTTAATGTATTGGAGACAGCATTTTGATTTTGAGTGGTAATAATGACCTTACATTCTTGAACACCCGCTGCAACTATTTGGGTTAAGATACCTTCAAAAGAAGCTTGCCATGTAATCGCCAAATATTCTACTTCTTCCCATTCAGCAGCTGCTCTAACAGGAACAGATGGTGGGGGTGTCATGGTGTAATTTGTGAATTGATATTCAGAAATTAACCCTTGTTCTTCGTCACTTAAAGTATGCGGAAGTTGCGCACTTACAAATGTGGAAGCAAATAATACGACAAGGATTGCACATTGATGTAAAAACTTTTTCATGTGTTTATTTTTTATAAAAATCTGAAATTTTAACAAGTTATAGGGGTCTTAAGGATATTTATATGAGATAATATTTCAGAAAATATGATTTTAATTACTAAAATTGGACAAGAATACTTCTCTGTCAACCTCTCTAGCTCCTAAACTTTCTAAGTGACTGGTATACATTTGACAATCAATAAGACGGTAGTTTTGTTTTAGTACCCATGCCACCAGATGCGCAAAAGCAATTTTTGAAGCATCGGTTTTTTTGCTAAACATACTCTCTCCACAAAATAGCTTATTGTTGGGCAAATCTATTCCGTACAAACCTGCAATCAGGGTGTCTTCATCCCAAACTTCAACTGACATAGCAATGTTTTGACGGTGTAATTCCAAATAGGTTTCTTTCATCTCCGTAGTAATCCATGTACCCTCTTGGCCGTTTCGGGGTATGGTTGCGCAGGCATTTAACACGGCTGCAAAGGCAGTGTTAAACGTTACCGTGTATGAAGTAGTGCGTAGTGTTTTTTTAAGTGATTTAGAAATTTTAAACGCCATTGGATAGAGTACCATTCTGGGATCTGGACTCCACCAAAGAATAGGTTCGTCTTCAGAAAACCAAGGAAAAATACCTTGCATATATGCCAATAGTACCCGCTCTGGAGATAAATCACCGCCAATGGCTACAATGCCATTTTCATCTGCTGTATTAGGATCTGGAAACCACAATGTTTCATCAAGTACATACATCATATTAGCAATATTTCTATACTATATAAAGCGCTAGGTAGAAGCATTAGATTAAAGGGTAGTGTAAAATTTCTACTGGCTTCAATTATGTAATTCTTAGTAAAGGATAACCCCCAAAAGTATCTACTCTTGGGGGTTTTTGATCCTTGTTTTAATGTCTAGAAAGGAAGATCGTCATGATCTGCCTCGTTTAAATCACTTGCAGGCTCAAAAGCATCTGCTGGCGGCATTGGTGGCATTGCATTTGCTGCAGGAGCCTCTTGTCCAACACCTTCAATTCTCCATCCTTGAATAGAATTAAAATATTTAGTGCTATTTGTTTTTGGATCCAACCACTCACGTCCTCTTAGGTTGATGCTAACTTTTACATCTTGTCCTGGTGCGTAATTGTTCAATAAATCGGTTTTGTCTTGTACAAACTCGATCATGATGTGTTGTGGATACTGCTCTTCTGTGGTTACTACCAGCTCTCTTTTTCTAAAACCGTTGCTACCAAATGTTTGCGTTTCTCCAACTAGTTTTACTTTTCCTTGTACTTCCATAAGTTACATTTCCATCATACGCATTTGTTTTTTGCGTTAATGGCTATCTTTAAAAATTAATATATCGTTTTAAGTGTTTGGTTTCCCTTCGGAAATAATTGTTTCATTTATTTTTTTAACAGTGCATTCCAGGCGGCTTCTACATCCCCTAACAACAGAAGTTTCTGAGTCTTGTCTGCTGTACTTTCCGTTAGTGTTACAATCTTGCCTGCTTCTTCTGGCAATACCTC
>JBNMOX010000293.1:0-3332 GCA_051275835.1 Patiriisocius sp. | reverse complement strand
AAGGACATAAACCTACTATTAGTGAAGGCAGAGATCGTTTAGAACATCTAAGAACTCATGGAGAATCTGAATACGCTTTTAGCTTTAAAAGTAAATTTTAAGAGTTATCTCAAAAAGAGCAGGCAATACAAGAAATTAATTCCGAAGGTAATAGAAGTGATGATTTTAATGCATAAAAAATGTCACCTTTCGATACATCCAAGGTGACATTTTTTATAATACGCTAAGAAATTATTTTTTCTTAGCAGCAGTTTTCTTCTTTGGGGCAGCTTTTTTAGTTTCTTTAGACCCCTCTGTAGTGACGTCTTTTTTTGCTGCTTTAGTTTTAGGGGCTTTTTTATCGGTTTTAACCTCAGCTTCAACTTCAGTTTCAACCCCAGTTTTAGTTGCTTCTATAGTTTCAGAAAAGTCTGTAAAACCGTTTTTCACCAATAAGTTATACCATTGTACCACTTTTTTAATATCACTAGGATATACGCGCTCTTCATCATAATCTGGTAAAATTCCAAAAAAGAATTCTTCCAACTCAATTCTTGGTACTTTATGATTAATCGTTTCTTTTCCTTCTTCTTTGCTTGCTATCTTTTTAAAAATTTCACGAAGTGGTACTTCTTCGGTCAAAGTGTAAATAGCAATTTCAGAAAGTAGGCTAACATTATGACGTGAGCTCACGCTTATTGTTTTCTGGTCTAATAAAGACTCTGCCAAAAAACCACTTCGGGTTTGTTGGGTTAATTTATACAATCCTGGTTTACCTGAAATTGATAATACTTTTTCTAAACTCATATATATGTAATCTTTTAATGTCTTTTGCAATTTTAAAATTTCAAAATAAAATTTTCTTTCATTTTAAAATCGAGCAAAGATGTTTTGAAATTTTGTGATACGCAACCCTTTAACGTTTCTTTTTAGCATTTGGAAAACGCATACGGTACTCAATTTTGATTTTTCCTTTGCTAATGTTGGCCAATTTTCCTTTAATGATACGCTTTTTTAAGGCCGAAAGTTTATCTGTAAACAAGATACCTTCAATATGATCGTACTCGTGCTGAATAATTCTAGCGATGATTCCAGTAAACTTCTCGGTGTGCATTTTGAAATTCTCATCATAATACTCAAGGGTAATATCTGGTTGTCTAAAAACATCTTCACGCACATCTGGAATACTTAAACAGCCTTCATTAAAAGCCCATTCATCTCCTTCTTCTTCTAATATAGTGGCATTAATAAATGTCTTTTTAAATCCCTCAATTTCAGCCAACTCTGCTGCATCCATTTCATCTTCATCTGCAAATGGACTTGCATCTACTAGAAAAACACGAATAGGTAAACCAATCTGAGGTGCCGCTAAACCCACACCACTTGCTTCATACATGGTTTCATACATGTTTTCTAATAGGGCATCCAAATTAGGGTACGCTGCTGTAATCTCTTTACATTCTTTTCGTAACACAGGGTCGCCATAGGCTACAATGGGTAAAATCATTTTTTAATGTTTAGTGTATCGTTTATTTCTACTGTTTCTGAAATACTAACATTTCAATATTAGTTAGTGTATAAAAACTGCTGTAAAATTATGGTTGCACTTATTTCATCTACAAGTGCTTTATTTTGTCTTTGTTTCTTTTTTAGTCCACTATCAATCATGGTTTGAAAGGCCATTTTACTAGTATAGCGCTCATCTACTCTCACAATAGGAATGCTTGGGAATTTCACCGAAAACCCTTTAATAAAATTTTGAATATTTCCTTCTACACTAGAAGCCGTACCATCCTTTTGAATGGGCTCTCCAATAACGATAGTATCTACGGTTTCATTACCAAAATACCTGCTTAAAAAAGGCATTAATTCATGTGTATCTACCGTGGTCAAACCTGAAGCAATAAGCTGTAACTCATCTGTCACTGCTATGCCTGTTCGTTTTGTACCGTAATCTATGGCGAGGATTCTTCCCATTTTTACTGCAAAAATAAAGGATTATAGCATACTATGCTACATATGATGGATTTAATGAATAGGGTGTTTATATTTGCATAACAAATAATAAAAAACAACGATACATCACACCATGAAAGACCTCCAAAACATCATAGAAAAAGCCTGGGATGACCGCTCTTTATTAACACAACAAGAGACTATTAACGCCATACGCGAAGTAGTACGTTTGTGTGATGAAGGAACACTACGTTGTGCAGAACCAACCGCAAATGGATGGCAAGTTAACGAATGGGTAAAAAAAGGAGTGGTATTGTATTTTCCTATCCAAAAAATGGAAACCCTAGAAGCTGGTATTTTTGAATATCACGATAAGATTCCACTAAAAAGAGGCTATGAAGCTAAAGGTATTCGCGTGGTCCCTAATGCAGTAGCACGTCATGGAGCCTATATCAGTAAAGGCGTTATTTTGATGCCTAGCTATGTAAATATTGGAGCTTATGTAGATGAAGGAACCATGGTAGACACTTGGGCTACCGTTGGAAGTTGTGCTCAAATCGGCAAAAATGTACACCTCAGCGGCGGCGTGGGTATTGGGGGTGTTCTAGAACCACTACAAGCAGCGCCTGTTATTATTGAAGATGGTGTTTTTATTGGCTCAAGATGTATTGTCGTAGAAGGGGTTCGTATAGAAAAAGAAGCTGTTCTAGGTGCTAATGTTGTACTGACTATGAGCACAAAAATTATAGATGTTACAGGAGATACTCCCGTTGAAACAAAAGGTGTGGTACCATCACGATCTGTAGTCATCCCAGGAAGTTATACTAAAAAATTTCCAGCTGGAGAATTTCAAGTTCCTTGCGCACTCATTATAGGAAAACGCAAAGAAAGCACCAACAAAAAAACCTCATTAAATGATGCATTGCGAGAATATAATGTGGCGGTTTAAAAAAAAATAAAATAGATTAATTCCAAATTCCAAAGCATTATTGGGATTTGGAATTTTTTTTGGTGTAGAATATATCTTATTTTTCTCATGTATCAGTATTGTCCAATCACTACTCTTCAAAAAACCCTTATATTTAGCAGAGAAAATTTGCTATGAAACGTATTGCTATTTTTTGTGTGGCACTTCTTTTTGCCCCTATCATCTTATTAGGACAAGAAGTAGTTGTTTATGCGCAATTTAATGGACAATATGATTACTTAGCTTTTGGAAACACATTAAATACTGGGGAAAATACGGGCGCAGTGCCACCAACTCCTTGTGAGATTTTAACCTCCAGCAGTGCTAATTTTGAACTACAACCTGGACAACAAGTTATTGCCGCATACCTCTATTGGGCAGGCTCTGGAAAAGGGGATTTTGATGTAACTCTTAATGGAACTCCAATTAC
>JBNMOX010000292.1:0-3333 GCA_051275835.1 Patiriisocius sp. | reverse complement strand
TCATGATTACCTTCTGTTATTGCTGATATAACAGACGACGAAAATATTTTCTACCAATAATTTATTCTACGCTTTAAATATTGTAATAAAACATACAAATAGCTTGAGTTAACCCTGGCCAGCTCAAGCTATTTATTGCCAAAATTAATGGCTTATGCCTTAAGGTGTTTCTTTCACAACTACGTTATCTATATTAATTGTAGCAGTACTATTTACCAATTCTGCTAAAAAGGAAATACCTCCTTCTACTTTAATAGCATCTGCTGAAGTTGTAAAAGTATATGTTTTACTTTCCCAAGATGTTGACGAAATACTAGTTGTATCTTCCGTTAATACGTGCTTTGTTGTACCAACATTTTCTCCGTTGGCTTCTTCGGAAAAGATAAACGCCTTAAATACACCACCTTTTCCAAATTCGCCAGATGATATAATATCAAAGGTTACGGTGTATGTGGTATTTGGTTGAATACTGCCCACTGCAAATCTTTCTTGCTTTATGCCCACATTATTAAAAAGTTCTCCTTGAATTTGAACAGAGTTAGAACCACCGTTAGCCACTGTAGTTGAAATACTAATTTTACCTCCATTTTCCTTTAGAAAATACCAGCAAGACTCCCCCAACTCAAAACCACTGTTCGATAACAATTCACCGGCTCTCGCTGCAGAACACGTTTCTGTATTACTTAACATAACTGCCTTGGCATCTCTTGCTTTTAATACTCCCGACATTAAACTAATATTAGAAAAATGCTTTGAAACCGAAGCTATGCTTACTCCTTTTGAAAAAGGAGATATTGAATGTGCTTCTTTTAACGCATAATAAGCTGCTCTTGGGTATAACTTATACAATCCTTTTGTATTTGTTGGCCCTTTCTCACAGATACCGAACCATTCTTCATTCATATTGTTCTGGCTTCCTTCGATGTCTAAATAATAGCCTTCATTAAACCAAGAAGCATTATTATCTTGAACATCTAAATTATCTATTTGACCATATTTCCACCATCCATCTGAAAACTGAAAAGTAAAACCACCAATTGAATTTTCAGCTTTTCCTAAACCGTAGACATTTTGATAGATTTCTTTCCAATTTTCTACCATATAAAATGCCTGCATTTTTTGATCTTCCTGATTTGTGACAGAATTAAAAGCATCTGCACCAAATTCCGTGAATAAAATTGGCATATTTAATTCTTTTTTCACTCTTTCAAAGGCGTCTGTAAATGATTTTCCGCGGTACATATTCGTTCCATAAATGTCTATATTTTTACATTCTTCGGCAACAATTTCAGCAAACAACAAATCTCCATTACAAATAGCAACTGGTAGGTTTTTATTGATTGCTTTTAGTGCAATCGCTGCATCATTCATTAACTTATACATAGGTCTACCACGATTCTCACCTATAAATTTTATCTTTTCCTCCTCTTCTGGAAAATCTTCTGTCTCTGCTCCAGCCCAGAACAAACCATAATTGTTTTCATTTCCTAATAAGTATAATAATAAACCAGGTGTGTTCTTATACTCCTTTGCCATTTCCGAAACTTCAGATAATAAAAGTTTCTTAGTTTTCGCATCCGCATAATCTGTTACCGGAGTCCAAACACCGTTTATAGTTAAACCATATCTACCAAAAGAGTGATTTAACATGGTATAAATTCCGAAGGTTTCGTAGATATATGTAATCCACTTAGGCTGCATACCCGTGTACACTCTAATAGTGTTTACACCCATGTTCTTTAGAAGCTCCATTTCTGCATCTAACGCGGCTTTGATTAGCTCCTCTGGCTGTTTCCAAAGACTGTATTCATAATTTGTACCAATTGGAAAATAATCCCAATTCATACCGTTTATCATAAAGTCTTTTCCGTCAACCACAAGCTTCATCCCTAAATCATTTTTTTCAACAACTACTTTGTAGCATTGTGAAAAAAACGTTGACGATAAGAATAAAAAACATATACACAAAACTCTGTTTTTCATATATTTACTTTGTTCGGTTATTTCTTTAATATACACAACTATCGAGTACTTACTTTTTTAAACATATTATAAATCAAGCCAAAAAAAAATAAGGCCATTCGCTTAAAATGGCCTTATTAATTATATGTTATTTAAATACTTTTACATAGTCAATCTCCATAGTATCTTCTGTAAATGCAGGATCAATAGTTCCTCCTAAAGTACCACCCATAGCTACATTCAGAATTAAAAAGAAATCTTCATTAAAAGGTAATGTTTCGCTATTTGCTAACTCATAATACATTACATCATCTAAATAGATTTTAACGGAATCCGCTGTCCATTCCATTGTGTATAAATGAAATTCTGAAGCTGCATTTGAAATTGCAGTAGTTTCACCATAGCTTGCTGCCGCCGCTGTAGGCACATCGTACCAATGAGTAGTTCCTAAAACAAGATCCTTATCGTCTCCTTTTTGCTCCATAATATCTATTTCACCAGATTGTGGCCATCCTACAACTGGGTTGTTAGAACCAAGCATCCATATTGCTGGCCAAGTACCTTGAGAAGCAGGTAATTTAGCTCTAACCTCTACTCTACCATAAGTAAACTTGTACAATCCTTGAGATTTTAGTCTTGCCGAAGTGTACCCTCCGTTACCATCAGATTTTGCTGTAATTACTAAAGAACCATCTGCTACTATCGCGTTTTCTAAATCATTAGTATAGGTTTGTTCTTCTTGATTACCCCAACCACCATCACCAAGGTCGTTCGTCCAATTTGCTGCATCTGGTGCACCATCTGTATTAAAATCGTCTTCCCAAACTAAATTATTATAGGTATAATTAGAACCACCTGAACCTTCAATTGGCTTCGTAGAAGTAAATTTATGATACCAAGCAAAACCGTCTCCTGCTTGAATAACTCTAACTACTAATTCTTCATTAGAAATAGAAATAATATCATAAGTCCCAGAACCTACTAACCATCCCATAAAACCACCATCTGAAATATCGAAAGTAGTTCCTCTGTATGGTCTCGGTTGCCCTTGGTCATCTTCACCATAAGTACCTTCTAAAGCTGCTTTAGATATTGAAGGCCCAAAAGAAACTTGTTTGACACCAAACATAGAAGTAGCAACTGATTCATCATGACATTGATCACCAGCAACACCTAAATCTCCTGCATAAGAACCTGGTACGAAAGCTGGTCCTTGAGTCTGCTCAAACGTAATACCGTTTGTAGTTCTTGTAAAAACGAACTCATTATCATACATACATGCCTTTTCATCATCCCAAGCCTTAATTCCGTTCCACCAAGCCTCATAAGCAAATTCTCCGTTACCGTAATCATCGGTAACAGGTCCTAAAC
>JBNMOX010000291.1:0-3337 GCA_051275835.1 Patiriisocius sp. | reverse complement strand
ACATTTTGGACGCTTTGTAAATCGTTAATCAAAACTAGCTGGGGTCCAAAAATGTCTTGGGCAGCTGCATTACAAGATATAAGTACTAGTATATAGAAGTAAATGCTACTCATTGTTTTTTTGTATTATGGTTTGCGTCGTTGCACCACCGTCATAGTCTTTTTCAACTTTATAGAGTCCAGGCGTAAGATCTTGTATTAAAGTAGTAGTATTGATACTTGTAGAATCCTTCTCTGTAGTAGTGGTGTTGTAATTAAACACCCCATCATTAAATCGTACGACTCTGCCTCCTTTAGGGTTTAAATTAAAGTTATTATAGCATTTTTCGTATAAGGTTTCTCCAAAAGCTTGATTTACCTGTATAATATTAATTGCGGTATGGTTTGGGTGAGTTATAATACTATAATCGGTTTCGTATGCACTTATGGCATTAAGTTGTACCGTGCTATTTACTGTAAAACTTTCACCAAAAGGAGCGGGTACACTATAAGGACCTACACATTCTACAAATTGATAATCGAAACCAGGTTGAAAAAGTGGCGTGTGGGTGGCAGGATCTAGTGGTCCTGCTAGGTAATAGGAACCTTCGTAAGGTTCATAAAGGCTAGAAAAATCGGGTGCTAATATATCATCATATCGGGTAGTATAATGTTCAATATCTTCTTGCATATGGATGGCTTGGCCTACCGTAAATTGGTTTCTACATGCAGGTACGGTATATGCCATAAAGTTTTGAACGTCTGTATCCAGAATCTCATAGTCAGTTCCTTCACAATCTACTCCAGTACCTGTATAACTACAATTTTGAATATTATAATTAACATCACCGCCTCCAAAAGGGTTATTAGGGCTAATTTCTGAAGAGCATAATGCGTTACTTAGACCAGGGTTTATAGCATTATTCCAACACCATTCTCTATTAAAGTTAGGAACTGCATTGGTGTCTAAAATCTGGTCTCCTTTACCTTGTTCTGTAAGGTTTAAAGGGATGGCGTTAAAATTAGGGTCGGCAGGAATTCTCGTAACATGTTCACATTCTACTCCTGGATATGGTGAATTGGTTCCCGTATAATAGTTTGAATCTGTATGTTTAAGCCCTAAGACATGTCCAACTTCATGTACAAAAGCTCCTTTATTCACATTTTCTCTTGCCATAATCACATTTTCAGACTCTGCTTTTCCTCCAAACTCAAAATTACCAGGCATAAACACATTTATTGCATTTACATCATAAATACCTTCATCTTCTGCATGAAATTTTAATTTGACAGTTAAACAATTTGCTAAAGAAGTAAAACCAAAATTTAGAAAATTTGCTTCTGTACCTGAAGGGCAACCATTAAAATTATCTAGTGTTTGTGGGCTATCCAATTGGTCAACACCTCTAAATTTAAAAAAAATGTTGTATTCATTAAACGTTTGATTTAATAAGGCCACAGAGGCCAAAGCTTTTTCTTTACTATCAATAAACGCCGCATCACCATCCTGTGCATCTTGCCCAAAATTTCCATCGGCATCGTTAACTTGTATGTAATAAATATTAAATAATTTGGGTGTAAATGTAGCCAACAAAGCAGGATCTATGCTTCCAGAATTATGTGGGGGTAGTGAACCTCCAGGATCATTTGGGTCTATAGGATCAAAAGTGCAAATAAACTCTTCTTGGGTTTGCCCATAGCTATGGCTTGTACCCAATAAAAAATAACTACAAAAAACCAAAATAACTACTAATAATTTTGTAGGGGGGTAGTACTATTCTCATAATCAATAATTTGTATTAAAGATACAAAAAATGTAATTGTTCCTGAAAAATAAAATGCAATTAATTAATTTCCTTCACCAACAACCAAGCGTCTTTGTTCTCGGTACGTTTAATGGTGCGAAGATTTTGTAGCGCTTCCAGTCTGTTTTCAAAACTAGCATACAGGACTTGGTGTAAACCATATTTGTTAGCGCCAAGCGTGGTGGCAGTAAAACCTTTGTCATGCAATTGTGCCACTTTTTTCTGGGCATTTTCTTCTACTCTAAAAGCACCTGCAACAATATGATATTTACCTGTTTGTTTCGTTACAGAAAGTTCTATTGCGGGTAATGTCGGGATACTAAAAGTAGCTTGTTGAATTTGCTTTTCAAGCTTGTTATTGGCCTCTTGCTTTTGAACAAAATTATGCTCTTGAACAGTACCTTCATAGATTTTCATGCCTGCTAATCCAGAAACGGCTACAGCAATAAGACCGATGGCAGCATATTTAAGATAGGGTGCGGTACGTCTTCTTGGTGTAAATAATAAAGGAGCATCTTCTTCTGCAAGAAGCTCTTTTTGTTGTATGTCTCTTAAAATTTCAGAAGAGATAAAGGTGCTTAAGCCAAAGGAAGCGGTATTAAAATTTTCTGTTTCTGAAGGTACAAACTGAACGGTGTTTTCTTTATTCAAAGAAAAATCGCCAATACTATCTAGGCTTACAGTCTCTCCTTCAGATAATTGAAGCGATAAAGAACCTGTGAGATTTCTAATTTTTTGTAATGCCAACTCATAGGATGTTCCTTCTACAGAAGCTACATAATTGGCCAATAAACCATCATTGGTTTGCAATTGTCTATTAAAAGAAATGCTTTTCCCAGGAGGATAAAAGGTCTGTGAACTGGCGTCTATCGTGGCAGACGTATAATTTGCCAAAAAGGCACCAAAGCCAGGAATGATAACACATTCATAACGATACAGTAAGTCTTTTATGTACGGGGAAAGTTGCATAAAACAAATATAGTTTTTTTTACTTTTCTTTTTATTATGAACACAGCAACTTATTAACAACCTATAAAATGTGTATCTTGGAGCTTCTCCCTAGTGTAGCAGATATCTAGAAATTGTTTTCTAAGCCTTTGATATTATGCTTTCTAAAACCGAATTATTGTACACCTTAGCATTACAGCGCACCCCAAACTTAGGGGATACTTCTGCCAAAAAACTATTACGCCATATAGGTTCTGCCGAAGGGATCTTTAAGGAAAAACCAGCCAATCTTCTTAAAATTGATGGTATTGGAGGCTTTAAAATTAAAGAGCTACAAGAAGCTATTTTACTAGATCAGGCCCTTGCAGAATTAGATTATATAGAGGTAAATAATATTTCATATAGTTATTTTAAAGACGCTACGTATCCAGAACGATTAAAGCATTGTTTGGATGGTCCTATCTTATTTTTTCAAGACGGGAATATCGACTTGGTCAACAAAAAAATACTTAGCATTGTAGGGACTAGAAAAATCACCAGCTATGGAACGTCTTTTTGTGAAAAATTAATAGCAGAATTAGCACCTTTAAACCCTGTAATTGTCTC
>JBNMOX010000290.1:0-3339 GCA_051275835.1 Patiriisocius sp. | reverse complement strand
TCTATTGGAGTATGCTTACCTGTGATTAGTTTGAAATTAATAATGGCATAAAAAGGAGCCGTTAAAAATGACAGTATTGTAGCGATTTTTATAAGCACACCCATCTCGGACACAAAAAATAAAAATATGGATAATGTCCCAACTACCAGAAGGATAAGCCAAAATAAGTATCCGTTCTTAAGTGATCTCTCTTGTAAAAGTTCAGTGGTTAAACTCATAACCCTTGGGGATGAATCTAAGGTAGTTAAAGTGGTGCTAAACATTGTGGTTAATGCAGCAATTCCTATTATAATCTTTGCATTTTGCCCAAGACTAAAAGTATACATTGAAATTAACTGATTGGCAAATTCGCCTCCTTTTGCTGAAAAACTCTCACCGCTGTTATGCATTACGATAGCACCTAATGCAAGAAAACTAATACCAAGTATAATGGTCATTATATAACCTACATTAAAATCAAAACGTGATTGTTTTCTTGTAATAGAGGGGTTTAGTTTTTGCTTTTCAACCGTCCAAACAGAATGCCAAATAGAAATATCTAACGGGGCAGGCATCCAGCCCATAAAAGCAATTAAAAAAGCTACTGATAGCGCATCAATAGGGAGTGTTTGAGAGAGGTTGAGGCTTGTCTCGGGCCCTATAGCTAAAACGACAGCAATTAAGGTGCTAACTGTAAGCAGTATAACGATTATTTTCATTAGTGAGTCTAACACTTTGTACCTTCCTAGAATAAGAACAGTAAAACAAATCGCGGTAATAATGGCTGTCCAAAAAACTACAGATCCAAATCCGAAAAGACTAGAGGCGATTCCTGCTGTTACAATTGTAACAGCAGTTTGGATAGTAAACATCGTGGCGAAGGTTAATATAAAGTAGCTGACTAAAACCCCTCTGCCTAATTTTTTATAACCATGTAATAAACTCTCCCCTGTGGCAGACGCATAGCGCGGCCCGAATTCAAAAAATGGATATTTAACAAGGTTTATAAGCAGTAGTGCCCAGAGTAATCCAAATCCAAAATCAGCACCGGCTCGAGTTGATTGTACTAAATGCGAAACTCCAATTGCAGCTCCAGCAAAAAGAAATCCGGGTCCTAGTCTTTTAAGAGAAAGTCTCAAATTTTGCCATTTTGGATGATTATTTCAGCTAATAACTTTCTTGCTCTTAACAATCTAACTTTTACATTATTTAGTGGCTCTCCTAATGATTCAGATATCTCATTGTATGTCATTTCATTAAAATAACGAAGATTTATAACTTCTTGGTAATGAGGCTTTAAAATTTTAATATATCTTAATAATTCTGCTAAATTTTGCTCAGTTATCAAAATGTCTTCGGGTGTTGGCGAGCCATCAACAATTTTATTAACTTGATCTTCAATCGCACCAGTGGTTCTTGAATAGATAGAAGCGTTTTTCTTTCTAGTCTTGTCGATATGAATATTTTTAGAAATTGTAATTAACCAAGTTCCGAAAGTATATCTCTCGTCGAAGGTTTCTATTTTGTCAAAGGCTTTTGAAAAGGTCTCAATTGCAATATCTTCGGCATCGTATTCGTTTTTCACACGCTTCACTTGAAAACCATAAACTACATTCCAAAAACCGTCTAGTAGGTATTTAAAGGCACTTTGTTCCCCTTTTTTCGCTCTATGAATTTGATCTAAAAGTTCGCTATTAATTATTTCCAACGTTTTGGTTTTGAAAAGCTATTTGAAATAAAGATACTCATTTGTACCACTACTAAAAAAATTTCTAAGAGGGGGATAAAAGGAATAAGCTTCTTTTCATTAAGTTTTAATGCTGCCTTCCCAACAACTAGCAACTCAAAAATAAACCTAAATGCGATTAGTGCTGCTGGGATCTTCCAATCCAAAAGGGATATGCTCAAGAATGCCAAGATCCAAAATATCACATTACATATGTAGAAACTTCCTAATAGTATTTTGTGCTTCGGTTTGTAGTATTTTGCCGTCGACATATGTCTCTTCTTCTGAATAAGCCAGGCCTGCCAAGTGGGTTTTGGGTCTGAATACGTAAATCCTTCTTTCTCAAAGCAAATGGCAGTGTTTCTTCTTGTAGCTACTTCATTTACAAATAAATCGTCATCACCTGATGGAACTTTCATATGTGAAATAAAGCCGTTGTTGTCATAGAATAACTGACTTGTATAGGCAAGGTTTCGACCCACGCCCATATATGGAAGTCCTGCTTTAGCATACGAGAAGTATTGTATTGCGGTAAGCAAAGTTTCATAACGAATAAGAGTGTTGAGAAGTCCAGAAGTCTTGCTGTAGGCGCCGTACCCGAGAATTAGTTGTTTTTGTTCTGAAAAATTAGAAGCCATTGTTTTAAGCCAGAGATTAGAAGCTGGACGACAATCGGCATCTGTAAAAAGTAATCTTTTGTTCTTTGCTTTTTTAATACCTAGTGTTAGCGCATATTTCTTATTACCCCAAAATGCTTCGTTGTTTTTGACATTAACTATTTTGATGCGAGAATCTTCCTTAGCAAATTTCCCCATCACATCAAGTGTCTCATCATATGAGGCATCGTTGATAAGAATAATTTCTAAGTTAGCGTAGTCTTGATTGAGCCAAAGTGGAATATTATTTTTTAGATTTTCTGCTTCATTTTTAGCGCATATTAGCAGGGAGATAGGGTATATAGGAGCTTGCTTTTCAATTTGACTTTTTAGAAAGGAAAATTTTGTAAAAAGTAAATAGTAGCAACAATTAATAGAGACAACGATCCCAAAGGCCCAGAGAAGAAACATTAACTATCCACTTCTTCGTTACAATTTTCAAATTGATCTGGGGTTTTTCCACAGAAACCACAGGCATCACCATTTTTGTTTAAAAAAGGACTTTGACTGGCGCAGGTACCTGCGAATTCCCCATCTTTTTTGGCCCATATCTTTATCGCAATACCAGCAACTGCTAACAGTAATAATATAAAAGTAATAACAAAAATTCCCATGACAATAATATATAGCACAAAAATACAATCTTTCTTGCTGTTGTCGAGGTAATTTAGCTATTTTTAGCGCCTAACCTCAGAAATATAAATATGAATTTTATCACCAGATTTTTTTCCTTTATAATAATTTGTATTCTATTTTCTTCTTGTAAAAATGAAGTTAAAAGTACAGTAGAAAACGTAGATAATGGCTCAACGGAAGCAGTGATTAATCCTATTCCCGAGATGAAAGAAATAAAGGTTGTAATAGAGGGTGAGATGAATAGTGTGATGGTAAAATCAATGATTACACCAGAGTTGAAAACTTTTAGTAGCATGTTAGTCACAACTGGACTTGTAGAGATGTTGTCAAAAAAGGAAGGTC
>JBNMOX010000289.1:0-3350 GCA_051275835.1 Patiriisocius sp. | reverse complement strand
TCGTGTGCCATATGACACCACCTTGACGGTTTCCTTCCTTGTTTTTAGTTTTTACACGTTGTATGGTTTCTTGTACCGCGAAGTACTGCTGATAACGACATATTTTTTTATCTGGACCGTCAAATACAATGTACTTATAGGTTAAATCTAAAAGACGTTTTGTAGCACATAAAGCATATATGCCTTTGTCTTGTTCTGTTACTAAGCGATCTTCAGCTTGTATAGTATTTGTTTTCTTTTTTAAAAGTTTAGAGACTTCTTTTTCTACATCTTCTTTCCAAATTGACCAAAACTTTGCAGGTGTTCCCGTTGCACCATATTTTACTTCGTTTGGATGTACTGCTAATAATAATTGTGCATAATGGAAGAGTCTAGGTATGCCTTCTTTTTCTTTTTGGTTGCGTATGTTTTGAGAGATGGCTTCGTCTATTGAATCGTTTTTATCACGACGTTTGTTTTCAATAACTACAAATGGAATACCATTTACAAAAAGTACAATATCAGGACGACGTTTGCCTTTACCACCTTCGACTTCAAACTCTTCTGTAACGTGGAATACATTATTTTCTGGATTTTGCCAATCTATGTATTTTACGGTGTATGCTTTACGATCTCCTTGTACAGTTTCATTAAAACTTTTACCTAGTGTAATCAAATCATAAACGCGCTCGTTGGTTTGCACCAAGCCTTCGTTAGGTACATTTTTAAGCGCATTAATAGCTCCCTGAATACTTCCTGTTGAGAATTCGTAGGATTCTCCTTTGTATTCAAATGCATTAATTTTTGATAATTGTTGCGCTAAAACATCATCTAATAAAACATTGGTAAACATCCCACCTCTTGCCTCAAAGACTTCATCGGGTGAAATGTATTTCCATCCCATTTTTTGTAATAGGTCTAAAGCTGGCTTTTGTGAGTCGTTATATTCGCTGTAGTTTACCTTCATAATTCAATAGTTTCAATAATTTTAGCTGCTTTATTCCACTCAATAATGGATTCATATTTAAAACCTTCTTGATCGTGATACAATATCTTGATTTTGAAAACCAAATCTTTAGGATGAACACTCATTGTTTTGCCTTGTAATTCAATTCTCCTATCTTTTGGAAGTTCAATTGGCTTACTCCAACCACTAAATTCTACCTCATTCCCTTCAACAAACTCATAACCATCATAGTATGCTAGTTCTCCACGATTATTAAGAGTAATATGTATCTCCCCACTATAACCAGCGTAACCACTAGTATTAATATACAAACGTGGTTTTACAGAGAGCCTAAAACGCTTTTGTTCTATTTCTGCTAAACCACTGCTTGATCCTGTAGAAATTAATTGTTGTAATTCCCCGAAATAATCTCGCATCACTGAATTTCCTTCAGAAATAATACCATTTTGTGCTTCAATTGCACCTATGATACCTGCAAGTTTATTTAACTGTAATTGCTGATCTTCGGATTTCTTAAATAAATCTCTTATTGCTTTTATTCCTGCTAATACTCCTATAAGTCCACCTATGGCAGCTATCCATAAACCCCAATACTCAATACCTGTAAGAGGCTCTGTTATTGTTTTAATCGTTGCATTGTCTGGTAATATAAACTCCTGCTTTAAGTCTAGCCTTAAAGTATCTTGTACAGACATAATGGTGTCTTTTATAATACCATTTTTAGTGTTTTTTAATATGATGATTTTATCCTGCATCTGCCCCTAATTTTTGAAATTCCACTCTTTGGCCATTACCAAATTCTAGAATCATAGCGTCTGCTGTAAAATGCCAAATCTTTAAATTTTGATACTCAGGCTTATTTTCTGTGTATTCCATTTTACCAATTACTATATCTGATATTTGATCTGGATAATTTTGGATACTTGCAGCACCTTGCCATTCATAATTAATTTTTGAGCCAGACTCTGTCCAGCTGAAAATTGTAAATAGAGAAATCCCTGTATGATGGTCTTCATCATATTTTCTAATATTAAAATCGGTTATTACACCATTATGTTCGTGTCTCCAAGTACCATATAACTGTTCTATTTCTATATTCATAGTTCTTATTTTTTTTAAAATGGCTTACTACTATTATCCTTGAACGACAGGAAACTCACTTGCCCAATTGTCTAATTGATTTGTCATGTCTAAAAAATCCTTTCTATTGTTAACTTGATTTACAGACTGCTGTAATTGATTCTTTTTCTTAAGTTCTGCTATAGCCATTGATTGATTATTCAGTAATAAAACCTTAGCATTATAAATTGTGTTTATTCTTGATTGTAATTCTCTTTTCATAATTTCTGTTTTATTATAAATAGTCTGAAAAAGTTAAAAGTTCTCTTTTTTAGAAAAAAATTAAATTTCCACTCTTTTCTCACCAGTTAATAACTGTTGCATTAATCCTTGTTTTTGTTTAATGATTTGTTTTTTGATAGTAATTAAATTATCTATTTCAAAATCAAAACTTTCGAGAGTAGATACAATCATTTTTTGTTCATCATAATTCGGGATAATTACTCTTGTTTTACTTAAGTCTTTTAAGCTAATGTTTGGTGGGTCAGTTCCAGCCATCATAGCATTCATACAATAAATAAAATAAGGCATTTGATGTAGGTAATAAATGAATTTCAAGTCATTCTTGTTCTTTGAAATTAGTTTCGCCACTCTTTGGTTCAATAATGCTATTCCATCTTCCTTATTAAAAGCTGCAATCTTCAATTTGTTATTTAAAATGGGCCTAGTAAGCGCCATTACAATGTGTCCTTCTTTCAAAACATATTTATGATTTCTCTCTATAAAATTTTTTGGTAAAAACGTAGTGTTATTGTCCCACTTTACTGAGCCAATACCAACGTTAGCAATTTTCAACCATTTAACACCTGTTTCAACTTGGCTTGTACTTTTAAACGCTTCGCCACCTAAATATTTCACAATATCATTCATAGGTTTTTCTTCCCACTCATCAGTAAACCGAGGAAACCGTTTCTTCCCAGTCATCAACTGGTGCATCAACCCTTTTTTAAGTTTTTGTTTGCGTACAATGAGTTTTTCTTGAGCAGCTATTGCTTTATCCCAAGTGATCAGGATACTGACTATTTTTTGCTGTTCAGCTAGTGTAGGTAAAACAACTTTAAATTTTTGAGTATTACCTTTAGAAATCCCAAAAACCTTACTCCCTGTGGCTATAGTTTTTAAGGATTTTTTTACAATTGGATTTTTAAAAATGTAAGTTCTAAATCCTTCTATTGTTAACCCTTCTTTATCTCTAAGTGCAAACGTGTGTAAGCCACTAATTACTTTCTTTTCATTTAGATTTTGTAATTCTATAGCTGTACCAACTCCTTCATAGTCTTCAGAC
>JBNMOX010000288.1:0-3357 GCA_051275835.1 Patiriisocius sp. | reverse complement strand
AATACAGTGATTGCATCTTCTAAATTTCCTTCTGCTTCAACAAGGGCCTTTTTACAGTCCATCATTCCAGCTCCGGTTTTTTTTCTTAATTCGTTTACTTGTGCGGCGGTTATTTTTACCATCGTATCGTTTTTTTATTATTTCCGAGAGAACGAAAATTTTATTATTGAATTATTTAATTTAAAAAAGTCGTTTAATAGAATTTCAGAAGAAAAAAAATTAAACGACTCTATATCTTAATCGAATCGAGATCTACTCTTCTTCTTTAGTAGCTTCTTCTTTCTTTGCCGCTACTTTTACAGCTTCTTTAGCTGGTGTTTCTTCTACAACAGGAGCAGCTTCTAAAGCAGGAGCTTCTTCTACAACAGGAGCAGCTTTTGCTTGCTCAGCATTTTCTTTTCCAGTTTTACGTTCTGCTAAACCATCTCTAACAGCATCTGTAACAGCTGTCATGATCTTGTCTATAGACTTAGATGCATCATCATTTGAAGGGATGATATAATCGATCACTCTTGGGTCACAGTTGGTGTCAACCATTGCGAATATTGGAATGTTTAATTTAATTGCTTCTGCAACTGCAATGTGCTCACGTGTTGTATCAACAACAAATAAAGCAGCAGGTAAACGGCTCATTTCGCTAATAGAACCTAAGTTTTTTTCTAACTTAGCACGTAAACGGTCTACTTGTAAACGTTCTTTCTTAGAAAGTGTCATAAAGGTTCCGTCTTGCTTCATTCTATCGATAGTAGCCATTTTTTTAACGGCTTTTCTAATAGTCACAAAGTTTGTTAACATTCCACCAGGCCATCTTTCTGTGATGTATGGCATGTTTACAGCTTTTGCTTTTTCAGCAACGATGTCTTTTGCTTGTTTTTTGGTAGCTACGAAAAGTATTTTTCTACCTGAGGCTGCTATTTTATTCAAAGCTTCAGCAGCTTCTTCAATTTTTGCCGCGGTTTTGTATAAGTTGATAATGTGAATTCCATTACGCTCCATGTAGATGTAAGGAGCCATGTTTGGATTCCACTTTCTTGTTAGGTGTCCAAAGTGTACACCTGCGTTTAGAAGTTCTTTAACTTCCAAGTTGTTGTCTTTTGCCATTTTGTTTTTAGTTTACGTTCTGTGTGTTTAGATGTCAACCTTCCTATGTACTCCGAAGCTCTAGCAAAGGGATATTAGGCTTGATTTAGATGCTAAACTAAATCTACATCTCCCGCGGGATCTCCCTGCGCTTGTGGCTTCAGAAGATGTAGATAACAGCTTATTATTATAATTGTATTTCTATGAACTTGCTCAGAAATAATCTGAGAAATTGACTTTTTAAAAGCGTCAACCTGTATTGAAAAATATTCCAAAAAAAGGTGACTGAGCTTGTTGAAGTCTAACGTTTCGAGAATTGGAACTTTTTTCTTGCTTTCTTTTGTCCAAATTTCTTTCTCTCTACCATTCTTGGATCTCTTGTTAAAAGACCTTCTGGCTTTAAGATTCCTCTGTTCTCATCATTTAATGTGCACATTGCACGAGAAATAGCCAAACGAATTGCTTCTGCTTGACCAGTGATACCACCACCAAATACATTTACAGTGATGTCAAACGTTGTTTCGTTATCAGTCAATGCTAATGGTTGCATAACTTTATATCGTAATGTTGGGGTTGTAAAATAATTATCAAACTCACGCTTGTTGATTGTGATGTTTCCTTTTCCTTCAGATAAGTAAACACGCGCAACAGCGGTTTTTCTTCTTCCAATTTTGTGTATAGTTTCCATTACTTAGTTGCGGTATTAATTTTAATAGCTCTTGGTTTTTGTGCTTCTTGACCGTGGTTTGCATCTGCATACACTTTCAAGTTTCTAAAAAGTACTGAACCTAATTTATTCTTAGGTAGCATTCCTTTAACCGCCTTCTCAACAACACGTGCTGGATTCTTGTCTTTTAATTCAGTGGCAGTAAGACTTCTTTGTCCACCTGGGTAACCCGTATGGCGAATGTAAGATTTGTCTCTCCACTTGTTTCCTGTTAATTGGACGTTGCTTGCGTTTATGATAATCACATTGTCTCCGCAATCCACGTGAGGTGTAAAGCTAGGCTTGTGTTTACCGCGAAGTAATTTTGCAACTTCACTCGCAAGACGACCTAGTGTGTGCCCGTCCGCATCTACTATTAACCACTCTTTTGTTACAGTGGCTTTATTAGCAGATACTGTTTTGTAACTTAATGTATCCATTATAGTTCTTTGTCTAATTATTAATAAATTATTTCTGTCCCATTTTAAGGGATGGCAAAAATACTGTTATTTATTTGAATAACAAATAGTCATGCGCTTATTTTTATCTGTTTTTCTGAAATATAATGTCATTGATGTCATTCCTTAAGATTAAAGGCTGCAATGATACTTTATAGCATAAAAAACCTAAGGAGAAACCAGGGACAAATGAAATATCTAATTCAATTACTACTTACCTCTATGTCAGATTTGTTCGCATACAAAGAATAATACCTCTTTTATATTTGTTAAATAGATCACAATTCGCATTTCAAACTGTTGCGGCAACAGGATTGTGTGTCTATTTATTATAGTAACCAATACCAAATAATACTCTATACACTTTTCTCGTATACTTATTTCGAGTTTCTTTCTATGTCTTTATACCATAGTAATGGGGAAAACTACGCCTATTTCAGAAATTGAAATTTCAAAAAGAACCTACACAACATCCTCAATAAGGTCTAATGGGAAGACTATTATTGATAGAGCAATCGATGACGCCGCATGGGGTGCAGTAGACTGGACTACAGGTTTTACCTTTGTATAATATAGAAGTAATTTGGCAGCAAGATGGGAGTGTATTCCTCGATCTGAACTCTTCTTCGTTTGGTCTCAAGGAATTTCCGATTTTGGAGAAGCCTCTAATGATTTTGAAACCTTAATTGACAATAAGCTTCTCAATGCAAAACCAGAAAATACGTTTTTGATTAAATGGACATATAGATTTGTGCTCTAATTTTATGGAGAAGAATTTATTTTGTCTTTACTATTTTAAACGTTTCATTTTTGATACGAACATAATATAAGTTTGCCGCAAGAGAAGAAAGATCTATTTGTTTTGCATTGCCGCTAAGTTCTCCAGAGAGCAACAATTGACCCACAGCAGAAAATACTTGATACGACACATTTTCTTGTATTGAAATGTTAATAATGTCTGCCGTTGGGTTAGGGTATAGAATTGTTTCAATATTGTTTTCTTGTGTGGATAATAAGTTACATTCAAAACTAGTTTGTACCTGCGATGCTGCTGGTGGATTTTCTAAAAGATTGTCTGTTAATAAAGGACAGTAACAATCGTTTTCTTCTACA
>JBNMOX010000287.1:0-3361 GCA_051275835.1 Patiriisocius sp. | reverse complement strand
AACCCTAACACTAAAATGTTGGCATCCTTTACTTTATTATTGGACTTAACGAGTAGTTTAATCACTTCACTAGCGATATATTTTCCCATAGAATCATTTAAACGTCGGCCGGCTAATATAATTTCAGGATGGTAACCAACTTCTTGTGCTTTTTGTGCTAAATAATAAGGGTCTACTCCTATACAATGCCCTCCAACTAATCCGGGTTTAAAGGGCATGAAGTTCCATTTAGTTCCTGCTGCCTCCAAAACCTCATGGGTGTCAATGGCTAACAAATTAAAAATTTTTGCTAACTCATTTACAAATGCAATGTTAATATCGCGCTGTGAGTTTTCAATTACCTTAGCCGCTTCTGCCACTTTTATAGATGGAGCCAAGTGAGTTCCTGCTATGATGACCGATTTGTATAAGTTGTCTATTTCTAGCGCCGATTCTGGGGTAGAGCCTGAGGTTACTTTTAATATTTTAGTGACCGTACGTTCTTTATCTCCTGGATTAATTCGTTCTGGCGAATAGCCTGCAAAAAAATCTTTATTAAAGGTTAAACCACTTACCCGTTCTAAAACTGGCACACATACGTCTTCTGTAACCCCAGGGTATACGGTGCTTTCATAAATAACAATATCTCCCTTTTTTAATACTTGGCCAATCGTTTCAGATGCTTTTAATAAAGGTATTAAAACGGGGCGATTGTTTTTATCTGTTGGTGTTGGCACCGTAATGATAAAGAAATTAGCTTCTTGAATATCTAAAATATCTGCAGTTGCTAATAAGCCTTTTTCTTCAGGTAAAAATTCATCTCCATTTTGAAACAATACTTCTTTTAACTCTTTTGAGGTCACTTCTAGCGTATTGTCAATTCCTTTTTTAAGTTCTTTTACACGCGGTCTGTTTATATCAAAGCCGATGGTTTTATATTGCTTTGCAAACTCAACAGCTAAAGGTAGTCCCACATAACCTAATCCTATGACAGCGATTTGTTTATTTTTACTCATTATTTCGTTTTACAAGTTATATTTTTTTTTAAACCACTCATACGTAGTTTCAATTCCTTCTTGTAAATCTATCTGCGCTTTCCAACCCAAGGTGTTTAATTTAGAAACATCTAGTAGCTTACGAGGCGTACCGTCTGGTTTACTGCTGTTCCAAACAATTTTTCCGTGATGACCTACAATGGCTTGTATCGCTTCCGCCAGTTTTTTAATTGTAACATCGCTGCCAGTACCTACATTGTATAAATACTCTGGTAATTTGTTTTCAACTGCAAACACTAGGGCTTGAGCTAAGTCGTCTACATGTAAGAACTCCCGCATGGGGGTGCCGCTTCCCCAAAGGCTTACAGGAGCATTGTTATTGTGTTTGGCTTCGTGAAATTTACGTATCATGGCTGGGAGAACATGCGAAGACTGCAAATCGAAATTATCATTAGGGCCGTATAAGTTGGTAGGCATTAAGCTTACAAAATCTTTATTGTATTTGCTTCTAATGTATTCGCAGAGTTTTACGCCTGAAATTTTTGCAATCGCATAGCCTTCGTTTGTTGGCTCTAAGGGTCCCGTTAATAAGTATTCTTCTTTTAAAGGTTGCGGTGCCAGTTTTGGGTAAATACAAGAGCTTCCTAAAAAGATGAATTTTGCCACATTGTTTGTATGTGCTGCTTGTATTAAATTGTTTTGTATCTGCATGTTTTCCAACAAAAACTCATACTGGTTTTCGCTATTAGCTAAAATACCACCCACTTTGGCCGCTGCATCTATAATAATTTCGGGCTTTTCTGAGCTTATAAATTGGTTTACCGCCTCTTGATTACGCAGGTCTATCTCCGTGCTAGTTTTTCCTATTAAATTAGTGCAGCCCGCTGCTGTTAGTGCCCGCCATACGGCTGAACCTACCATTCCTCTATGGCCTGCGATGTATATTTTTGATGATTTGTTCATTATTAACTGTTAGTTGGTTTATTAAGACCGCCGCGGCTCCTTCGTCGTCTCGCGGATTCGTACTCTTTTAAATTATTAGGTTGATGTTTTTATTTCTTTATTCATTAGCCGAAGCTACGATTTTATTAATAGCATCTTTTTAGCTCTGGAACCTGCTTTTAGTTTTTTTTCTCTTTCTCGAGCTGATATTATACTATCAAACTTCTCAAAGTAAACTAAATATCTAAATTATAAGAAGCTGAAAATGAGTTTTTATATATTTAAGAGATTCTTCGCTGTGCTCTGAATGACAAATGAGGAGCTTCTATTCATAATAATTAAGAGTAGTATAACCCCCTTCTTCTAGGTATTGTTCTTTTTTCATTAAATGAATATCGCTTTCCATCATTTCTTTTATAAGGGCTTGCAGGTCGTAATTACATTTCCAGCCCAATTTTGTGTTTGCCTTTGTAGCATCCCCAATTAATAGTTCTACCTCCGTAGGTCTAAAATATTTAGGGTCAACAGATAATACTTCTTTTCCTATGGCTACTTGATACTCCTCGTTTGAACATGATTTAACAGTAGCTGTTTCATCTACGCCTTTGCCTTTAAACTCTAATTCTATTCCTACTTCAGCAAAACTCATTCTAACAAATTCACGTACTGTAGTTGTTTTACCGGTAGCAATCACCCAATCTTCAGGTTCGTCTGCCTGTAAAATCATCCACATCATGCGCACATAATCTTTAGCATGACCCCAATCGCGTTGAGCGTCTAAATTACCTAAATAAAATTTATCCTGTAAGCCCAATGCAATACGTGAAGTGGCTCTGGTAATTTTACGCGTTACAAAAGTCTCTCCACGTACGGGAGATTCATGGTTAAATAAAATACCATTACATGCAAACATTCCATAAGCCTCTCTATAATTAACTGTTATCCAATAGGCATACATTTTTGCTACTGCATAAGGTGACCGAGGGTAGAATGGTGTGGTTTCGTTTTGTGGTACTTCCTGTACTTTTCCATACAATTCAGAAGTGGATGCCTGGTAAATACGGGTTTTCTTTTCTAAACCCAATAATCTGATAGCCTCCAATAGTCTTAGTGTTCCAAGACCATCTGCATTTCCTGTATATTCAGGAATTTCAAAAGAAACTGCTACATGGCTCATTGCTGCCAAATTGTAAATTTCATCAGGTTGTATTTCTTGGATCAAGCGAATTAAATTAGTGCTATCAGTCATATCGCCATAGTGCAATATGAAATTACGATCTTCTATATGTGGATCCTGGTACAAGTGATCTATTCTATGGGTATTAAATTGAGAAGAACGCCGTTTTAAGCCATGTACGATGTAACCTTTCTTTAACAAATATTCACTCAGATAGGCACCATCTTGGCCTGTTACTCCTGTTATAAATGCGGTTTTTTTATTCATT
>JBNMOX010000286.1:0-3373 GCA_051275835.1 Patiriisocius sp. | reverse complement strand
ACAGGTTGAACTTTAGTATTTTCTTGTTTAACAGAAGCAAAATCTCCAGTTACTGTAGGGTAAAAAGCGTCAATAGTAGCTTTCGTAGCAATAAGCATAATTTTAATTTTTAATATTGCAGCAGGCTTATTCAATTCTCCACTAGGTTTGTCTAACTTCTCTCCTAGGAAAGTTTCAATAATTTTCTCAAGTTGATCGTTAGCAGTGTTTTGGGGTATTGCTTTGGAATAACCCGAAGCATCCTCATTAAGAGATTTACCTTGCTTAATACCCTCCCAATCACTTGCTGCTCTGCGTTCTTCTTCAGCGAAAGGGAATGGGCTTTCAGAAACTTTGTATAGATGTTTCATCAAGTTGTAGGTTCTGTGAACGTACTTTCCCAATAACCCAAGTTCCATATAGAATTCATCACCATGTGCCTTATGCAATCCATGAAAAGCAAAACCGATTTGCTCAGTAAATCCGTTATAATATTCTGCTGCAGTCAACTTTAGGTTCTTGTAATTCTCTTTTGACTTAGTGTTACTTTTGTCTTCCTCTTTTTTTGGCTTATACATTCGTCCAAGTTGTTGTTTGTTAGTGACAACACCAGCAACAGCTCCTTGAGAATAATAAGCTGCATTAGCGTAGGTCATGGCCTTGGTTTTCTCAGTTTTAAGCTGGACATAAGCTAAGTCAACTTGTTTCTGGAGCGCTGATTTTTGATCATTTTCCATACCATTCTTCTCAGCTGCATTAAGTTGTCGTTTCAGTATTTGGAAGGCAATTCTTGCGGGCTCAACCTTCTCAAGTAAAACACGTTCATAGGTCTCATTTTCTGCTCCCATATTGGAAAGTTCATCATCTCTATTTTCTGTACCTGGTAAATCTGTCTCTACCTCATTGATATCTTCCTTTACTTTATTGATTTTTAATCCTCGATCAATAAAACGTTTCTCTGCTGCAGCTATAACATCTGCTCTATTGTCTGGGGCTACGTGTTTATACATCGCCCAATCTTCCTCATCCATATTTACTCGCATCATCAGAGTTGAAGAGACATCTTGTTCCCATTTATCAGTAGCTATAGCTCCTTCATCTTTCACCACATGAGTTCTCCAGTCTTCATCTTCGTCAAAATAAGGATTGTCAGATTCTGTACCTGTTCCTTTAGTTTTATTAAGTTTTCCGTTATCTTTTAATCCAAATACTTTACCCGGGACAAAATCCTGTGCATAAAAATTCACATCATATACTACACCAGACTCTTGGCCACTTCCATATCTAGTTATAAATTCTTGATTTAGCCAAAAGGCACCATACTCTGTTCCATCACCACTCATGTTTACATCAATGTCGGAAGTAGGATTGTCGCTACCAGGAACATTTCCAGCCAAGTTTTTGGTTTCACCAGCAAAAGTTTCAGCATCTGCTTCATGATTTTTACCAGGCTCTTGTTCATTCATAGTACTGATGTACTGTTTTTTTCTGGTTTCCATTTCATGCTCCCTAACGGGAGTAATGGCTTCTTTTAACAGTTGCTTAGTTAAAGTCTCGCGATAGTTTAATAGTTCTTGCATACCATGAGGTTCAGAGTCTTTTCTATCCGAATGATGTAATTCTCCTGCTTTGTATTGACGCAGCACTTCAAACCAGTTGTTTTTAGCATAATTCTTTACGTAATTTGCTGGATCTTGCAGTGCGCGATGATTGAGTCCGACATTACTCATGTCTGTCATCTCAATTTCTTCAAAACCATGTTCATTTCCGCCAACTAACTGTGTTACTTCAGGTTTTTTTTGAAGTTGAGTGAATCTCGCAGGCATACTACTTACTTCTATATCATCATCACCACTTTTTATTGACTTAAATTGAGCAGGTTTGTCTGAATTGCGTTGCACTTTAACATCATCCCTAGGTAAACCTGAAAGGTTTTCCGTGCCTATTTTTAAGTTGTCAGGCAATCCGGTCTTATTTTCTTGTCTTTGAATAGGTGGTTCTTGAGTTGTAAAATTATCCGCTATCGCCTGTAATTGAGCAATACCAGAAATTTGCGCACTATTATTGGCTAATTCTTGCAATTGCTGCATTTGAATAGATTCAGGTCTATTATCCAAAAACTGAAAAGTCGATTCAACACCGCTCTGCATCTGAGAGGTCTTAGCAGTTACCGTCTGGCTTTTATTTTCTTTTGTTTTGTCAGCGTGTGTATTCATCTTCTTTTTAGTATTGAGCTATTAACTCCATTTAAAAAAACAAAGGATTTGATAGTTAATTGTTAAATATAGAATAAATTTTAAAATCAAAACAGTTATTTATTATATTTAAACAAACGTTTTAAAAAAACTAATTTTATTTTTTTTGGTAAAATAAAAGGTTTTTGTATTACCCGCAAATACATAAATTATAATTGTTAAATTAATTTCCAAGAAGTGCTCTTTGATACCAAAATTTAAGAAGCTAATTTTTAATTGCAATCAATTTTTTTTTGACCGGGATCCGTTACCGTTATAGAACCCGCCCAAACACACATCGTTTTACTATTCTCGAGCACAACTGGTTGGTTGCCTATCTTTGTTTTTTTTGCTCCAGGAGACCAAGGACTTACTGGAATTGGGATACAAGAAGAAGGAATAAATAACGGAACAGGTCCTGCCATTTTCCAATTCATTGGATTTGCAGGAGATTTACATTGCCCAAATGCTGGAATATTAACAAAAGGTATGATGTCTAAAATATTTGCAATTGGTTTTGTGTTTGCTGTAAGCGTTCTATTTAAGGGAAGAACCATCATAGATTTTGGGCCTGCGCCAAATGAACATTTAATCTTAGCACCACTACACACGCATTTTGCCATAATTAATTAATTAGAAAATTTATATCTTTTATAACATCTTGTAAAATGAGTTCTTTGTCATCAAAATTATAATACAAATGTGGTTTTTTTGTTAAGCCGCACGCTATTTTCAAAGATTCATCATTTGTAATCACAAACTTTGAATACTTTAAAAACAAATATATATGATTTGCATCACTATTATACACAAAATCATCAATTAATAAGGTACTTTTTTTATGAGAAAACTCTTCGAGATTATAATTGAAAACCGGGATAACTTGAACGTTATTTTCCAATAGCGCGTCTAGAATTTGTTCAACCCACTTTTCTTTAGCATCAAATTGGTGCAACTCATTAAAATAGATAAAACAAAAATTATTATTCGTTAAAGATTGTTTGTTTGCGCTTTTTAAAACCCAATTCACGATCTCAAACGTCTTTGCGTAAATAGTCTTGTTGATATTGATTATAGGTTCTAGATTTTTAGCGATCCCATTAGGATGAAGTTGATCTAGAAAATGCCTTGATTTTTTATCTGAAAGTTCTTTTTGATAC
>JBNMOX010000285.1:0-3393 GCA_051275835.1 Patiriisocius sp. | reverse complement strand
TGTAGCAAATGTGGTGCAAAAGTAATTGAGCAAAGATTAACAATAGGTCATATTGCTGAAGAAATGAAACAAGGTTTCTTTAATATAGACTCAAGCAAACCCATTAGAACCTTTATTGATTTATTTACAAAGCCAGAAATTGTTATTGACGGCTACATTAAAGGTACTCGAAAGAAGTTTATTCATGCCTTTGGTTATTTCACCATTGCTATTACCCTTTCTGGACTTTTTTATTTTATTGCTTTTAAGTTTTTTCCAGAAAGTATGGATTTAGCTTTTAATTTTATAAATCAAAATGAGGAGGAGATAGAAGCTGTAAGTAAATTGCAAAAGACCATGTTTGAATATCAATCTGCACTGTTCTTTGCCTTTATACCCTTCTTTGCTTTTATTTCTTGGTTGGTGTTTTTAAACAAAAAGAAATACAATTTTGCAGAACATCTGGTGCTCAACCTCTATGCATATGCCCAAATATCTATTTTCACCGTACTATTCTATTTTGCTTCGGTTTGGAATCCACAGATTTTTAAATATGTAATGCTAATATCATTACCCATGCAAATCGTAGTATACGCATACATGGTAAAAAGAATTTTTGCATTAAGCATCAAACAACTTATTATAAAAACACTGTATTTCTTTGTGATAGGAGGAATTCTTTATACACTAGGAATTATTGCTTTACTTGCTATAATACTACTAACAGGAAGCATGGATTTAAAAGACTTTATTCCTAAAAAAGAAACAATAGATGCAGTAAGTTATACAGCTTCTTCAGTAGCAAATTGGACTTCGTAAAGATTACGATAATATCCATCTAGCTTAAGTAACTCTTGATGTGTACCAGATTCTACAATTTTTCCAGCATCCATCACCAAGATTTTATCCGCTTTCTTAATGGTTGCCAATCTATGCGCAATGACAATAGATGTGCGTCCTTTTGTTATTTTCTCAGTTGCGGTTTGAATCATTTCTTCAGAATAAGAATCTACAGAAGAGGTAGCTTCATCTAAAACTAAAATACCTGGATTACTTACATAGGCACGTAAAAATGCAATCAATTGCCGCTGTCCCGAAGATAGCATTACACCGCGCTCTTTTACATTGTATTGAAACTTACCTGGCAAAGAATCTATAAATTTCGAAACACCAATTTGAGCTGCTGCTTGCTGTATCTCTTCTTCTGAAACACTAGCATCATTCAAACTTATATTATTTAAAATAGTATCTGCAAACAAGAAAACATCTTGTAAAACAACGGCTATTTGATCTCGTAAAGAGGATAAGGTATAGTCCTTAATAGAAACTCCATCTATTAAAATATCGCCACTATTAATTTCATAAAACCGATTGAGCAAATTAATTATGGTAGATTTCCCAGCACCTGTTGCACCAACAATAGCAATGGTTTCTCCAGAATGTACAGTAAAAGAAATATCTTTAATCACTTCTTCTCCTGCTATATATCCAAAGCTTACATTTTTAAATTCTATAGCGCCTTTGGTATTTTGTAATACCTGTGTTCCGTGATTAGCAATATGAGCCTCTGTATCTAAAATTTCAAAAACGCGATTCGCAGCGACCATTCCCATTTGAAGCGTGTTAAACTTATCTGCTATCTGGCGCAAAGGTCTAAATAGCATCTGAGCCAATTCTATAAAAGCGACAATCAAACCCAGTGTAATCACACCATTTTCCGCAGCATTCAAACCACCAAACCAAACCAATAAACCTATAGCTACAGAAGACGCCATCTCTGCAATTGGAAAAAATATAGAGTTATACCACACCGTTTTGATCCATGCCTTTTTATGCTTTTCATTAATAGCATAAAACTGCTTATACTCTGTCTCTTCTCTTGCAAAAATTTGTACAATTTTCATTCCCGTAATACGCTCTTGAACAAAAGAATTCAAATTAGCAACCTGCGCTCTCACCTCTTCAAAAGCCACTTTCATAGCACGTTGAAAAATACGTGTTGCCATAAGAATGACGGGTAAAATAGTAAACACAATAAGTGATAATCGCCAACTTTGGTATAGCATAAAGGCTGCAATGGCAACCATTTTAAGCAGGTCTGCAATAATCATAAATAGTCCTTGACTAAAAATACTGGAGATCGTTTCTATATCATTTACTGCGCGTGTTGTAAGTCTACCCACCGCACTGGTATCATAATATTTCATTTTAAAACGCATCATCAAGCTAAACAATTTGACCCGTATGTCTTTTACAATATTTTGTCCTAACCAATTGGCATAATAAATAAATGCGAACTGAAATAGTACCTCCAACACCAAGACCCCTAGCATAACAGAAATAAAGAAAATAAGTCCTGTTGGATCCTGAGGCACAATAGACTCATCGATAGTACGCTGCAAATAGTAGGGACGTAAAATAGCTAGGATAGACATTACCACGGCAGCAAAAGCCACAAAATAAAAAATCATACGGTAAGCATTGGTAAATGCTAATAACCGTTTAAATAGTTTAAAATCAAATGCTTTTCCTGAGGCCATTTATATGTACTGAAATGTTATACTGTGAAAATATGTTCTGGGTATGCAACTCCTGTTAGGTACAAACCTTGAGCAGGAGCAGAAGTTCCAGCGTTCCTTCTATCTTTTGATGCTAAAATATGTTTAAGATCTTCCAAGCTTGTTTTATCAAAGCCAACATCTAATAGAGTCCCTACAATTGCACGAACCATATTACGCAAAAATCGATCTGCTGTAATCGTAAAAACCATGGTAGTGTCTTGTACCTCCCACTTTGCATTTTTTACATCACAATAATACGTTTTTACATCTGTATTTGTTCTAGAAAAGCATTGAAAATCTTGATGGCCCAATAACAAAAGAGCAGCAGCATTCATAAGATCAACATTTGGTGTTTTATATATTTGATGTGTCAAGCCAGTACTAAAGGGATTTTTTGAAAATTCAATATGATATTCATAGGCACGTTCTGTAGCATGAAAACGAGCATGTGCATCTTCTACTACCGGAAGAATACTTGTTACAGAAATATCCATGGGTAATAAAGAATTTATTCGATACACCGTATGGGGAATATCGGTAAGAACTTCTATATCAAAATGTGCAAATAACTGTTTGGCATGAACGCCAGCATCCGTTCTTCCAGCGCTTACAACTACTATCGTTCTTCTTAAAAAAGTAGTCATAGCTTCTTCAAGTACCTGCTGAACACTTAGTTCATTAGGTTGTCGTTGCCAGCCACAATAGGCTGCTCCATGATATGCTATTTCTATAAAATATCGCACAATACTATTTTTTTTACAAAGGTACACTTTAGGAAAAAGTAAATACAAGAGGTTTCATAAATTTTGTGAATCACCTTACTTAAGCAACACCGAAGTTGTAAGGGATTAAA
>JBNMOX010000284.1:0-3398 GCA_051275835.1 Patiriisocius sp. | reverse complement strand
TCTATCCATTGACCATCTTCATCATGCAAGTCTAAAGAGATATAACCTGAGCCGTCATCACAAAATCCAGCATCTATTCTAAATTTTTTCCCTTGTTCGTCAGAAGCATATACTGTACACGTTCTGCATTCGTCACAGATGTTTGTCTTTACTTCTTGTATAATAGATCTCACTTCTCCCATATTATTTAATGTTTACAAAGAATTCAGAACTACGAGCTACACATACACCATTCTTTAGAACAAAACATTCTATCCAATGTAAACCTTCATACATCGTATCCTCATAATGATTTAAACCTCCTTTTCCTAAAGTTTTTGCTGCGAATATTTCACCACGCAATTGCCCCATATCTTTAGCTTCGCTTCCATTATTTACAACCTGCCAGTGCACTGAAAAAGGCTTGTCGACATTGGTTACAGCATTAAAATAAATTTTACACCCCTTTGGTACGGTTGTACTTCCAGTTATTGTAACTCTTTTATTTGTTGTTGGGTTTTTATAATGTGCATAAATGCGACAATGAAACCTATTATATACTGGCCAAACTGGTTGTTGACGATGTGGTGCTGATAATAGTGCACCGCTATAGTTAACAGGTTTTTTACTCTCTGTAATCACTGTATCTAAACCTAGTTCTTTTAAAGCTTCGTTTACAGACCTTGTGCCTAATATTTCTTTTAAGTATTCGTAAGCATCTGAAATACTCATATGCTGTATTTGTCCGAAATCCTCCTTAGCTTTTTCCAACCAGTCATAAAACTTGGTTTGCTTATTTTGCTCATTTGGCCATCTATCTGCAAAGTTTTCTTCATCGTTTATTGGGTTGCTAATCCATTTAATGGTTTTGTGATGCTCTAAACTGTATTTATCTTTAATATGTGCCTCCATATTATTAAGCACCATTAGCAAGCCTTTTATAACATCTGTTTCTTTATTATATGCTTTAGCCGCAAGTGTTGTAATGATGATAGAAATTGGCTTTTCATCATCATTCCCAAACATAATGTCTCTGTGGCGTTTTAGAATTTGCACAATCCTTACTAATGGTTCTTTTTCTTTGGAATACTCAGGTAAAGGCACTACGCTTTCACTTAACATTCTTAACTGCTTTTCTTCAGAAGCTGACCTATTCTGAAACCACTTTGCATAACCAAAAGGATTCGATTTTGGCCAATTTTGTGTATTGGAATCCATTGGATAGTTATCAAGCGTATTGTCTGTAATTCTAATAGCTAGGTTATCAATCTGACCTCTATTTAGACCTGCATAACTTTTTTCGAGTAATGTATAATGTTCTTGACCTACAAGTGCTGGTAAAATATCTAAATGAAATGCTCCGCTATAAATTAAAGTCCAACAACGTTTACCTTCATCATCTAACATTCTCTTATAATCTTCATTAGTTATAATTTGATCACCAACAGCTTCTTTAACATTCTTTTGCGCCCAACTTTCTATTTTGCCTTTAAGGCGACATACCAAATCAACATCTAACTCATCTGATTCAACTATTGGTCTAATCATTGTACCAAGAAGAAATGAACCCTGAGGTAAGATATCTGGTTTAAATCTTGCTAATGGTGAATCCTCTTTTGCCAGATGATTAGAAACTGCGGTATATCTTGCTACTACTTGTTGATACTGCGCTTCAGTAATATCGAGTACCTGTGCAATTTGCTCTAGGAATATATGTAAATGTTGTGTTGTTTTGATCATCTGGTACTATTTAATCGTTATTGTTTTATAAAACCCATCTCGGCTTTTGTTTTGGTCATATATTATTAATGGTAAATCTACTTTTGACATCCAAACTCTACCGGTTTCTATAGCACAAGAATTAGGCATTACTGGAAATAAGTGAATTTCAGAATTTTCACCTTGTTCTGTTCTTATTTTACTATAAGCATCGCGTACTTTATTTTTAAAATTCACGAGTGTGTCTTTAGTTTTTAAGATATTTCGATTTGGTTCATCTACTGTAATTTCCCATATAGAAATATCATTCCCTAAAACTGCGTATATGCGGTCTCTATTTACCTTATCGCTCATGCTTATTATTAGTATTGCTGTTTTGCTTTTATCCTTTGGCTCAATTAATTCAACCTGTGCATCTGATTGCTTTTTTTGCCATTCCCAAGTCTGCTTTGGCTCTCTGTGGAACTGATACACTTCCGCATTTGCAATTTCAGAAAATTGCACACCCAACTTTATCAGTAGTGGTTGTGGCGCGAGACCAAATATTGAAAAATGAGCACCACCTTGTTCGAACAAAGGTTTAATTTTATCTTGGAATGCAGTTTTGAGTTGACGCTCTTGCAAAGACCAGTAAATCTCTTCATCATCTTCAAAAACACCTCCATCTAATCCTAATTTATATGGTATATCATTACTTGGAAAGTTAAAACCACTCATGGCCATTGCGCCGTCCATAAATGATATTTTTGGCTCGAATTTTCCAATATTAGCAGTATATGTTATTATATGGCTTTTCTTATCTTCTGTAATGGATGTAACCATTTCAATTCTTTTCTCGTGGTTTTGTTTCATTTCAATAAGCATCTCTTTTGGATGCTCATCAACTTGAGCTTGATCTATACGATTATGACATTCATCGCATAACAGCATCAAGTTGCTAAACTCTAATTCTAGTTTTTCAGACTCATCTTTATTTCCACGAGGTCCATTATCACTAGCTGCGACTATGTGCGATATATATGCCTTATTCATATCACGCTGCATGAGTTGATCTTTCCATAGAGGTAAATTGCAAGAAATATATTGACATCTACCACCAGATTTAACCCACAGCTTTCTAGCTAAACCTCTTGGTATCGCCTTCCTAACTCTCTTTATTACTTTTTCTTCTTTCTTACTCAAAGCCCAATTCTTTTAAATGTTTGTCCATTTCTGATCTTACCTCAACCAATTCTTCCTCTAACTTTTTAATGTTTTTTTGCACCTCTACAATATCTACGGGCTCCTCTTCTTCAAACGTATCTACATAACGAGGTATGTTTAAGTTGAAGTCGTTCTCAACTACTTCTGCAGGTTTAACTATTGAGCTGTATTTTTCTACAGTTGTAAATTCCTTATAGGTTGTTACAATTCTTTCAATATCCTGAGGTCTCAAAACATTTTGTTTCTTACCGTCATCATATTCTTTACTAGCATCTACAAAAAGAATGTCTTCAGTAGTTTTTGCTTTATTAAAAATGAGAATTGCCGCAGGAATACCAGTACCATAAAATAAGTTTGTAGGTAAGCCTATTACTGCTTCTAGTAAATTTTCTTCAATAAGTTTTTGTCTTATTTTTTGTTCTGCACTTCCACGAAATAAAACACCGTGTGGCACAATAACACCTACTTTACCTGTTGGTAACGTCGTTTCTATCATA
>JBNMOX010000283.1:0-3408 GCA_051275835.1 Patiriisocius sp. | reverse complement strand
ATTCAGACTCGTAGTCCTCAACTCCCAAAAGGTATATACTTTGTATTCCAATTGAAATATTCTCGCCCAGGCCATAATCTAGGGTCCCTGAAATACCGGTTCCGTCTGATTGAATATTCACACCTACTCCAAATTTAACATCCCCTTTACCAGAGTAAGCTTGTGCAAAGAAAAGTGTTGTAGATAACAATGTAACTAGTGTAAAAAAAGTTTTCATATTTTTAATTTAGATGATGTCACAGACATTAATATTAGTAAAGGTTTCCTAAAGTTTCGCCTTTGCTTTGGCCTCCTCGTTACGTTCAATCTTGTGTTCAGGCCGCGTCCATTTTGGCTTTTCCCCTTGATCTTTGTATTTAGAATATTGTGCTTCTACAGACGCTGGTTGCACTTTCTTAACAAAAGGCTTCATAGGCTGTAATCCTAGTAAATCAAACATTTTCATGTCTTCATTTACATCAGGATTTGGCGTTGTAAGCAACTTATCTCCTGCAAAAATAGAATTGGCTCCTGCAAAGAAACACATTGCTTGTCCTTCTCGAGACATTTCAGTCCTACCGGCAGACAAACGTACTTGTGTATTTGGCATGACAATACGAGTCGTAGCTACCATACGTATCATTTCCCATATAGAAACAGGAGCTATCTCTTCCATAGGAGTTCCTTCAACAGGAACTAATGCATTAATAGGAGTACTTTCTGGTTGCGGACTCAAATGTGCCAAGGCCACCAACATTCCTGCTCTATCCTCTATTGCTTCACCCATACCAATAATACCACCACTACATACTGTAACATTGGTTTTACGCACATTGTCTATGGTGTCTAATCTATCTTGAAATGCTCTGGTAGAAATAACATCTTTATAATAATCTTCACTGGTGTCTAAGTTATGATTGTATGCGTACAAACCAGCTTCCGCTAAACGTTGTGCTTGATTTTCGGTAATCATTCCTAGGGTACAGCAAACTTCCATATCTAGTTTGTTGATGGTACGAACCATCTCCAATACATTGTCAAATTCTGGTCCGTCTTTAACATTTCGCCATGCAGCTCCCATACAAACACGTGAGCTTCCGCTAGACTTTGCTCTTAGCGCTTGGGCTTTTACTTGTTGCACACTCATCAAATCATTCCCTTCAATATCGGTGTGGTATCTCGCCGCTTGCGGACAATACCCACAATCTTCTGGGCATCCTCCTGTTTTAATAGAAAGCAAGGTAGAAACCTGCACTTGATTAGGATTATGATTTGCTCTATGAACGGTTGCTGCTTCGTATAGCAACTCCATCATAGGTTTGTTATATATCTCTAGAATTTCTTCTTTAGTCCAATTATGTTTTGTCTCCATCATAGTTCAAAAATAGGGATTTTTTCTTGTCGTTTTAAGAGTTTTTTAGAAATATATTAACCTAAAATACAAAACCTGTAAACAGTTGTTTACAGGTTTTGTCCTAATAAGAATTAACGTTATTCTTCTTCGTTTTGAGGTGTAATATCCTTGACATCCTTACCTTTTAAATATTCTGGTAATTGCATTCCTGCCATATCAAACATTTCCTGTAATGGAGGCACAGCTCCATACATTCCTGAAATAAAGTTGGATGTTGCTGTTTTACCATCTTTTCCCCCTCCATTTTCCCATACAGTCACTTTATCAATTTTGATGTTTTTGATGGCTTCCGCTTGAAGTTTTACCAATTCTGGCAACTTATCAGCTATCAATAACAACACAGCATCTTTAGAATTGTTTCCCGCAGCTTTTACAATTTGATCTAATCCTTGTGCTTGCTTTGTTAATACTTCAAAAATCCCTTGTGCTTCTGCCTGGGCTTTAAACAAAATTGCATCTGCTTCCCCTTTTGCTAATCTACGTATTTGCTCAGCTTCGGCTTCAGCATCTATTTCAACTTTTTTCTTGTCAATTTCAGCAGGAATAATAATATCTGCCATCTGAGAAGAACGTTCTCTATCGGCTCTAGCAATTTCGGCTAGTTTTTCTGCTGCATACGATTCTTCCAATGCTTTTGCAGTTTGTACTTTTTCTGAAGCAATAGCTACACGTTCTGCCTCTGCTTCTCTTTGTCTTCGTAAGGAATCTGAATTTGCTACCGCAATTTTTGCCGTATTCTCACCATCGACTGCTTGTGCATTTGCTGCGGCTACTTGGGTTCGTTCATCCTGTACTGCATTTGCCTCCCCAATAGAACCATCTCTATTCTTTTCTGCAACAGATTTACGAGCTGCATTAATGGCATGTGCCGCAGCCTCTTTTCCTAAAGCTTCAATATATCCAGACTCGTCAACAATATCTGTGATATTTACGTTGATTAATTTAAGACCTACCTTTTTAAGTTCGCTTTCAACACTATTTGAAATATTATTTAAAAACTTATCTCTGTCGCTATTAATCTCTTCAATATCCATAGAAGCAACAACCAAACGCAACTGACCAAAGATAATCTCCATAGCCAAATCCTGAATTTCTTGTTGACCAAGACCTAATAAACGCTCTGCAGCATTTTGCATGATTCCTGGCTCTGTAGAAATACCAATCGTAAAACGAGAAGGTACATTAACACGAATGTTTTGCTTACTTAATGCATTTATTAAGTTTACTTCAATAGAAATTGGTGTTAAGTCTAAGTATTGATAATCTTGAATTACAGGCCAAATAAAAGCCGCTCCACCATGAATACATCTGGCAGAATTTCCTGTCCCTACTTTACCATATACCACCAAAATCCTATCTGATGGGCATCTCTTATACCTTCGTATAAAACTTGCAATAATGACAAAGAAAAATAATATTGCGAATCCAATTGCGACCAATCCAGCAAAGGAACCCATTTGTAAAGGTATCTGTGTTATCATATTAGTTTGTGTGTTTGTTTACGATTAAAATTCCATTTTTAGTTACTTGAGTGACAGTAACAACATCTCCTTGTTTAAGGTCTATATCCTCATCTGTAATAGCTTCTAGTTCCCGCAGGCCTCCCTGAACAGTTACTTGTATTTTTCCTATTTTAGATCTATTTGCCCCGATGTTTAAATAAACCTCTCCAATTGCGCTTACAGCATTTTTCAATTTCAAAGACCCATCACTTGTGAGTTTGCTTAAATAGTAAAAAAGAGATGCCATAGCAAACATCATAAGTAATCCGCAAAATACTGATACTAAGATGGTCATTCCATTTTCATATCCAGCATCTAAACAAGCAATTCCAGACCATCCAAAAATGGTAAAGAAACCCATGAGGTTTTTAAAAGATAAAAATTGAAACCCTATCCCTACATCACCATCTATATCGGCATCTACATCACCAAGATCGTCAACCTCACCACCTAGAAAGGTCATGACCATTAAAACAAGAAAAATCACAGATGCCACTAAAGCAATCACCCAAT